>JAHFUF010000220.1 GCA_023265235.1 Blastocatellia bacterium | reverse complement strand
TTTATTTACACCATTTCTTGGCACTTATGTGCCAAGCTAAAGGTTGTTTCGCCCCTTTCGGGGCTAAGATATTAACTTACTCATTACAAAGATCTTATTCTTAAGTTGACACCAGTGCACATAGGTCTGCCCCTACCATTGATTCTAAAGAAGAACAGACACGTAGATCTCCCTTATTAATATCTCTACCTTCCTAGTTCACCAGCAACTTTGGCGGCTGTTTCTACTCCACGAGCTAACACAGAACGAATACGCCCATCTTCTAAAACTAAAATCCCTGCTATTGTACAGCCTGCTGGTGTTGTTACTTCATCTTTTAGCGATGCAGGGTGTTTTCCTGTTGTTAACACCATTTCCGCCGCTCCTAGAGTCATTTGAGCAACAAGCTCTGTAGCGATTTGGCGAGGCAATCCTCGCATTACTCCGCCATCCACCAAAGCTTCAATAATGAGATAGATAAAAGCTGGGCCACTAGCAGAAAGCCCTGTCACTGTGTCCATATGTTTTTCTTCAAGTTCTGTAAAACGCCCCATAGTAGAAAAAATTTCTTTTGCCAAAGCAACATGCTCGTCTTTAGCTTGTGAGCCTTTTGACACTACAGTCATTCCTTTACCAATAAAACAAGGGGTATTAGGCATTGCTCTAAGCACAGGACATTGTTGTCCAATAATGCCTTCAATAAATCCTGTACTAGTTCCTGCTGCAATGGAAATTACCAAAGGATTATGTTTAAGTGCGCCTTTTTTAATTAAATTTTCTGATACTTTTTCAATATCTTTTGGTTTTACACAAAGTAGGACAATATCCGCATCATTAACGGCATCAACATTATCTGTTAAACACTTAATCCCTAAATCTTTTGATATTTTTTCTGCCTGGGGCTTTGTTCTTACTGTAGCAGATATTTGATCAGGATTAACTGACTGAGAACGCAGTAGTCCATTAACAACCGCATGTCCCATAGTTCCTAAACCAATAACTGCAATTTTTTTATCCGATAGCATTTAATTATTTTCTCCTAAGAATTTACCTGGGAAAGTACACATCTTGTGTACACCTTAAAATCAAAGGAATGCGAGCAAAATGCTCGCGCTCCCAGATAAAATGTCTATTACTTCATTGAATCAATGAGAATTTGTGCTACTTCTGGACGAGTAAATTCTACAGGAGGAATTTCACCACGTTGAAGCATATCACGTACTTTTGTTCCACTAAGAAAAACATGGTCTGCGCTAGTATGTGGACAGGTTTTAGCAGAAGCCATTGCGCCACAACGCTTACAAAAGAAACTATGGTCAAAAAACATTGGGGTAATTGCTAGTGCTATTGGGTCAAACTCATCAAAAATATAATGAGCGTCATAGGTACCATAATAATTTCCTACACCAGCATGGTCACGCCCAACAATAAAATGGGTACAACCATAATTTTTTCTCATAATTGCATGGAAAATAGCTTCTCGTGGCCCAGCATAACGCATTGCAGCAGGAAGCACAGATAATAATGTATGAGCTTTAGGGTAATAATTCTCTAATAACACTTCATAACATCGCATTCTAACATCAGCAGGAATATCATCTGATTTGGTTTCTCCTACAAGTGGATGAAGTAATAAACCATCTACAGTTTCCATAGCACATTTTTGAATATATTCATGGGCGCGATGTACTGGATTACGTGTTTGGAATGCAACAATTCTACGCCATTTCTTTTCAGCAAATGCTGCTCGTGTTTGTGTAGGAGTTAGCCTATAGCTAGGAAATGAAACATTCAAAGGATGATTAACTACCTGCACTGTTCCTGCTAGTAACACTTCCCCTTGTTGGTAAAGTGCAGCAACTCCTGGATGAGCATTATCAGTCGTGCGGTAGACAGATTGAGCTTCTTTTTCTTTATCATAAGTATATTTTTCTGTTAGGGTAAGAACTGCTAATAAGTGGTTTGTGTCCTGATAAAGAGCAATCTCTTGGCCTTCACGATAACTATCTGCTTGTTCTTTACTTGTTGAAAGAGTAATAGGAATTGTCCAAGGTAGCCCTGATTTTAAGTGCATATGCTGACAGACATTTTCATAGTCGTCATGTCCCATAAAGCCTTCTAACGGGGAAAAAGTCCCTATAGTAATCATCTCTAAATCTGACACTTCACGAGCATTTAACTCAATTCGTGGCATTGCTTTAGCACGAGAAACTAATTCTTCTCGTTCTGCTCCTGTTTCTTCTCTGTTAATTAACTTCCCCCCATGAGGTTTAATTGTTTGCATTATTTACAACCTTCCTTAATAAAATTTCTTGATTGGCATTTTAACAAATGCCCAAAATACTTTAACAAATAGTTTTGCTGATTATTTTCAATTATGTATCTGCCTTGCACCTAGGAGTAACCATCCTCAGAAATTAGCTTTATCTTAAAGTATAATTATTGGAAATCCAACCCTATCAACAACTTCCTGTTTAGTCTCATAAGCAGATAGCTTAGTGTTATTTATCTTAATGTAATTAATGTAAAAATAACAGTTTGATAAACAAAGATAATATTAGGAAAAAGAAGATTTTCAACAGGGTTTGCCGCATTTTCATAAATAAATTCATCTACCAAAAGAGTATAGGTTGGACAAAGATAGATATTAGTCAACAACTTGCTAATTATAAATCAATGGATTTAGTAATTTAGTAATTAATACAGTCTTAACAATTATTTAATAAGTAGGTATAAATGTCGAAACCAAAATTATTAGATCAAATACGAGAAACAATTAAACTTAAGCACTTTAGTATTAGAACAGAAGAAACTTATATACATTGGATTAAACGTTTTATTATTTTCCATAAAAAACGACACCCATTAGAAATGGGGGAACAACAAATCAGAGAATTTCTTTCTTATTTAGCTAGAGAACTAAATGTTGCCAGCGCTACACAAAACCTAGCTATGCAATCAATCCTTTTTCTATATAAAGATGTTTTACATAAAGAGATTACTTATATAGATAAGATAGAAAGAGCCAAAAAAGAAGCTAAGGTACCAGTAGTTTTTACTCGTGGTGAAGTAACTAGGATCTTATCAAATATGAGATCTACTCCTCATTTGATGGCTAGTTTACTTTATGGATCAGGTTTAAGGTTAATGGAATGTATTAGGTTGCGTGTTAAAGATATTGATTTTAACTCCAACTATATTCTAGTCAAAGAAGGGAAAGGAGAAAAAGATCGTATTACAGTACTACCAGAAAAACTAAAAGAAGCGTTACAACGTCATTTACTAAAAGTAAAATTATTGCATGAAGAAGATTTAGAAGCAGGGTTTGGTGAAGTATATTTGCCTCACGCACTAGAAAATAAATATACCAATGCAAATAAAGAATGGGGCTGGCAATATGTGTTTCCCTCTACAAGGTTATCAATAGACCCAAGGTCTGGTAAAAAACGTAGACATCACATCTCCGAAAAAATACTACAGCAAAGTGTAAAGGAAGCAATTAAAAAATCTGGTATTGTAAAAAATGGTAGTTGCCATACTTTTAGACATAGTTTTGCTACTCACCTATTAGCAGATGGTTATGATATTCGTACTATTCAACAATTACTAGGGCACAGTGATGTTAGCACTACTATGATTTATACACATGTGGTTCATCTTGGTGGGCATGGTGTATGGAGTCCACTAGATAGATAGAGAATATATAGATGAATATTTATCTAGTTTCCCTTTTACATTGTAGATATTTTATTTCCATTAATAGCGTTTTTCTTCTTTTTTGTCTTTCTATACCAATAATTTTGGCGCATTACTACCTATACCACTTACTTAACAATCCAGTTATTAGGTTGTCCTAACAGGCGAATTCCAACTCGATAAGTTTTATCAACTAAATTAAAGTTAATATGTTTTACTTCGCCTTGAGCTTGAAACTTTCCTTGGAACCCAACTATTTCAACAATAGAATTTACATCTAGTTCATGCTTACAAAGCATAAAACAAATACCATGTTTGCTAACATCTTCAGTTTGAATGATTTCAACAAAATATTGTCCGTGTTTATCTAATCCACGAATGCTTAAACTAAGCCTTAACTTTGCTCTTGGCTCATTACGTTCACTACTAGAATTATTTTGGGCAATTGTTGGATGTTTTAAGCTAACAGACTCTGGTCTAGCTGGCGGTAAAATAAGTGGATTGGAAGATGGATTATCAACTAAGGGATTAGAAATTGGTTTTATTGACTGACTTGATTGACTGTTAAGTAAGTTTGAAGAAGGTAGACCAAGAGATTTTTGGTTTGATGCTAATGGATTAGGTAGACTAAGTGAGCTTTTTATTAAACCTTGTGGCCCAATAGGACGTGTCATAAAAACATCATCAGAATCAGGTGGCATTGGTTCTAAGGCTAATTTTGAGACTAAAACAGGTTGATTAATTTCTATATCAGGAGCATCTTTAGAAATAAAAGCAACCCCTACGTTGATATACCCATCCGCCCTACTTCTAGTGCGTCGTACTTGAGCATAGATTTGATACTCAGACAAGTCTTGATCATAGAGCCTTAATTGTAGAGGCATTGGTATAACTAAACGTACAATATCATCTATATCTACTTTATTATATAGTCGGAAAGATGCACCTAAAGGGCTAACATTTAAGGTTTCTGTCTGTTCATAAAACCGGCTACGCTCACAAGCATAGCTATAAACTTCTATTGGTAAGACTAAAGAGGTTCGGTAGTATTTTCTACGTTCGTTACTCACAAAAATGCCCTGATATAAATTTTAGATACTAAAGTATAGCCTACTTTTTTTGCTGGTGCATCGATTTTTAAGTAGCAGTTTACTATTAGAAGGTTTATTATCGCTCTTAAGTTCTTAAACTTGGGATTAGCATTGATGACAGAGATTAAAATAATAAAAACTGATTCTGAACTTCAACAAGCACTCCAAATACTAACCCAAGCAGAATATGTTGGCTTAGATACAGAAACCACGGGTCTAGACCCTTATACTTGCCAGTTAAGATTAATACAAATAGGTACAACAAAACACACTTTTATTATTGATCTTTTTCATACCCCAAAATTAGCTAAAGAACTAAAATCAATTTTACTCGCCGAAACCCCTATTAAAATCCTTCACAATGCTAAATTTGACTTAAAAATGCTAAAACATCATTTAGGTTTACGTGTTCATTCTATCTTTGACACAATGTTAGCTAGTAAAGTAATTGGTGGAGGACAAGAGGGTGAATCCCATAGCTTAGCAAAAACTGTAAAAAGGTTTTTAGGTATTGAAATAGATAAAACTGAACAAACTAGTAATTGGGCAGAAAATAACTTAAGCGAAAGTCAAATACATTATGCTGCTCAGGATGCAATCATTGTTTGCAAGCTTTATCAAACCCAGTTATTAAAACTATGTGACCTAGGGCTTTTAGAGACTGCTGAGCTTGAATTTGACTCAGTTGCAGCAATTGCCGATATGGAACTTGCTGGAATGCTTTTAGATAAAGAGCATTGGCAAGAGATCGTTAAAGAAACAGAAACAAAACATTTAGCGGTAGCAAAAAAGCTTGGTCAAGCGCTAGAGCCTGGCGATCTGCAAATGAGCCTTTTTGGAGAATCAACAACAAACCTCGACAGCCCTAATCAAGTTCAAGAAGCATTAAGAAGACTTGGTGTTCCTCTTTTAGATACACGTAGCTCTCACCTACAATATTTAGCAAAAGAGTTTCCAATCTTAGAACAATTACTAGAATATCGTAGCTTACAAAAAGCCCTATCTAGCTATGGATTAGGAATACTTAAGTTTATTCACCCGATTACAGGACGTATTCATGCTAATTTTTTCCAAATAGGTACTCCTACAGGGCGGCTTTCTTGTCATGAACCTAATTTGCAACAAATTCCACACTCAGCAAATTACCGTAGTTGTTTTATTGCAGCACCAGGAAACCTATTAATAATTGCAGACTACTCGCAGATTGAATTAAGAATTTTGGCAGACTGGGCAGAGGATAATGTATTAATCAATGCTTTTCAAA
Source organism: Blastocatellia bacterium (assembly GCA_023265235.1). Taxonomy (GTDB): domain Bacteria; phylum Acidobacteriota; class Blastocatellia; order Chloracidobacteriales; family JADJPF01; genus JADJPF01. The sequence goes on along the minus strand of JAHFUF010000220.1, from coordinate 1,628 downwards.
CCGGGGCTGATTTACATTGTATTACGGCAAGTCAAATGTTTGGTATTGCTTTAAGCTCTGTTACACCAGAACACAGATCAGCCGCTAAACAGCTTAATTATGGAATAATTTATGGAATGGGACCACAGGGTCTAGCCAATAGAATTAATCGCTCTGTAGCAGAAGCAGAACGCTTAATTAATCGATACTTTTCAACCTATAACAAAGTCGCTCATTGGCTTAATCAAGCTGGACAAGAAGCTATTACTAATAAAGAAGCTCGTACTAGATTAGGTAGACTTATGTATGTTAATACTTCTACAACTGAAAAATTATCACAATCAGCCATTATCAGATCAGGTAAAAATATGCCTATTCAAGGAACTTCTGCAGATATTAGTAAATATGCTATGATGTTTTTGTATAGATCCTTAGACAAGACCTCTGCTCGTCTTATTAATAATATTCATGATGAGCTAGTATTTGAAGTAGCAAGAGATGAAGCTAAATCAGTTGCTAAAACAATTGAAAAAGAAATGGTAGCAGCCGGGCAAAAATTCATTCATAATGTGCCAGTATTAGTAGACATTAAAATTGCTGAAGCTTGGTTAAAACAATAGCTAAATTTGTAAGGTGAAATAACTTATGAAAAAGTGTGCGGCCTGCCTAAAAGACTATCCACAAGATACTCTTTTCTGCCCATATGATGGCAGCCGACTAACTAATTTTAATGAAAATGAACCTTATATTAACACCATTTTAGATAACAAATACCGCATTGATTTTAAGATAGCTGAAGGTGGTATGGGTAATGTTTATCGCTCTACACATCTTCATTTAGGTATACCTGTTGCGGTTAAAATAATGCATACAGATTTGTTATCTGATATAAATTCTATTGAACGGTTCCGTCGTGAAGCACAAGCTACTATGCAAATTCGCCATACTAATGCTATTGCAGTGCTAGATTTTGGCGTAACTAATAATAATACTGTTTATTTAGTAATGGAATTCTTAGAAGGATGTACACTTAGAAGACGACTAAGAGAAGTAGCTCGTTTTTCTATTTCAGACACAAACTGGATTATTCAACAAGTTTGCACAGGAGTTCATGCCGCTCATAAACGTAATATAATTCATCGAGACTTAAAGCCAGATAATATTTTTCTACAACGAGAAGCAGGCGAAGAAATAGTCAAAGTATTAGACTTTGGCATTGCTAAACTAAAAAATCAAATAGAAGAACAAGATAAAATGTTGACCCGTCAAGGCATGGTGGTAGGTACCCCACATTATATGTCCCCAGAACAATGCTATGGTAAAGAAGTAGATGTTCGATCTGATATATACAGCTTAGGTGTCATTATCTATGAACTGCTAGCAGGCGTTCCTCCATTTGATGCCGAAACACCTATTGCTTTAGCGATGAAACAAGCAACCGAAGCTCCACGTCCAATCTATGAAATTAACCCTGATATACCAATAGATATTAATAGCATTATAATGCACGCTTTAGAAAAAAACCCTGATAAGAGACCACAAACTGTAATGTCTTTAGCTCAAGAATTAGAAAATGTTAGCAACAGAATCTATGTCTATACATGTAAACCTACTGATAGTAAACAAATAGACGTTGAGCTACTAGATAT
>JAHFUF010000219.1 GCA_023265235.1 Blastocatellia bacterium | reverse complement strand
TTGTTCCAAATAAGTATTTCTAATAGTAGAAAAACTATTAATAGTATTACACATCCCATTAATAAAAAAATGTTTACTAGGATCAGACCACCAAACCACTAATAGGTGTATGCCTAAAGATAAAACGGCCAATAAACCAACAATAAAAACATATGGAGCAATTTTAGCTATAAGCTCTAAGCCCCAATTTTTACTATCACCTTTTCCAGTAGTTTTATCACTTTTACCAGCCAAAAGACCGCTTAAGGTTGAAACAACCCAGCCTACACCTAAAGTAGCTTGAAACCAACAACCTAGAAACCCAATAACAATTGGGCTATAGAGTGCCATTGCAAAAAATAATATCCAGCCTAAATTAAAAATAGCTATCAAACCATTAAGCCTAGCTAACCATTCTCTATGTGCATCACTTAAGTGTTTGCCTAATAAACCACTAACAATAATTGCTATTAATGAAATAAGAATTAAAGTCAATGGAACACCAAAAGTGTTTCTGTCTACAATATGATCAAGATAAGAAAAAGGGTGAATGCTAAAAAGCCATTTCGATTGGCAAATAGACCAACTACCTATAAATAAAGGGGTAATAATCAAGCGATTTATCAATTTAGGTTCAGAGCTAGTAATATTCCATAAATTAAACACTATAGTGCAAAAACTAATTATAAAAGCAATTATACCTATAGATAAAACCACTCCATCCCAGTCATTACATTGAACCTCCTTAGCAACTAAAACTACAATACGAGGAACTAAAAGCATTGATGATAATGCAGAAACTATAATAATAAGATTAAGTATTAAGTTACGTATATAAATAGCTACAAATGCACCTAGATCGCCAGAAATACCTAAACGTGGTGTTAAATAATTACTATAGCTACGTAACCAGCTAATAGCAGGGGTATTTTTGCTGTTATCAGACGGTGATAAATTATCTTCTATTTTTTTAATAACTTCTTTAATTTCTTGAGGGGTATTTTTGCTTTCTGAAGCTAATCTATGAATTTGTGCTGTTAACCAACTCCCAATATAACCACCACCTGAAACCGTAGAAAGATAATCAAAGTGTTTTAAGAGTCCTAACTCAGCCAAAGCTTGCAAAACCCCTAGGTTAAAAGTAGCACTACGAATGCCTCCTCCAGAAAAAGTAATACCCATTAAACGCTTATTATGAGCTTGTTCTAGAGGATCTATAGGGTTTATTTCTTCTTTAGGTTTCTTATAATTTTCCAACCTAAGCTCTCTAGATTTTTCTATTTCTTCAAGCTCGTCTTGTAAAACTTGAGCAAACTTTATGGCTTGGTCATGATGTTCCATTTTTCATCCTAATTATTTTGTGGCTTAATTTATCTAAAAATTAATTTTTGCTCTAATTTGCTCTAATTTGCTCTAAGAAGTGTGATCGTGAATAACTCGCCAACCTTCAGGGAATTTTTTTAGTACCAAAGTAAAAAGCCCTCCAACAGTCTCATTCTTTAGTTCTAATTGCCATTTGCCACGCACAAAAGCATTTTCTGTTCCTAACATTTCAATTTCTAGATCCTTAAAAGCTAGTGTCCCCATCTCTTTACCCTCCGATTGATAACGTAGGCGGTAGCGATCTAGGGTTTCTTGCCAGCCTTTCGTGGTTGACTTACTAGAATAAAAACTAAGTGCTTGAGATTGCCAATAACCTCCCATAAACCCCTCCAAGTCACCTTTATTCCAAGATAGCACTTGATCAGTAAGTACTTTTTCTACTGCTTGTGTTGGTGAAGGTTTTACTCTTTTCTTGTTGCTACCCTGTGCTAATACTAACGCACTTTGATCAAAAATAAAAGTTATCAGACTAAGGCTAATTATAAAGGCTATCATTCGGTAAGTAATCCGCCACGAGTTATTCACTTTCTGCCTCCTATTTGTTATATATCGTGTTTGGGTGTTTGGGTAATTCCTCTATAGGAAAGGATTCTAACTATGTTATCACAAGTAAATCGCTCGCCTGTCGAAATAAACGCGGGAAAAAGTTCCCCTATGGTAGAAATTGTTTGGGACGATGACCATCGTAGCCTATATCAAGTTGGTCAATTAAGGGCAGTTTGTCCCTGTGCTACTTGTCGTGAAACAAAAGGAGAAAACCCTCATCAGGCAATTAAACCTAAGCCTCCTAACCCTAGTGGCGAACAACCAAAACGCAGCCTAAGTTTACCATTATTTAAGGCAGAAAAATACCAAATTACTAATATGCATTATGTTGGTAATTATGCTTTGGGCGTAGAATGGCAAGATAACCATCATAGCATCTTCACCTGGAGGTTGCTTAGTGAAGAGTGTCCTTGTGAAAGCTGTACCTCCCAACGCAATTTAACTGATAGCAATAGTACGAAGGCTTAATAACTTGATAACTTGGTTATTAGTTTTAGAAAGCAATAACCCAACTTTTAACTTTTGATCTCTTTCTTGTTTGGGCTAAATTTGCTAAAATCCTCTCATATTAAAACTTTCAATTCCATAACAAAATTCATTTTTCTAAAAGCATTAGACTCTTTTAGACTTAGCTTAAAATTGAGGTTAACATGCGTTTCAACTTCCTTTTTCATAAACATACTTGGAGTACACCTCATCAAGTAGAAGGTACTACAAACCGTTATGTTATGCGCTGTTATGATTGTGGCGCAGAACGTGAAGTAGAAGCCCAACTAGAAGCATCCTCAGAAATAGAAAACCGTATTAAACAAGCACGCGCAGAGTTACAAAAACTTAACAAAGTATCCTAGTAGTAATTTAAGTACACTACTCTTAAAAAATATAAATCCTAGTTTTTTAACTCTTTATAGCTTAGGTAATTGATATAGGCTAGCGCGAAAGTGCTAGAACTTGGTGATTTAACTTCAATAACATTAGAAACTTTGGCGCACTTTGTGCGCTTTTTTAATTATTTCTTAAGAAAGATTTTTTATGATCACTCCAAAATATAAAATCCCGATTACTAAACCTGACTTAGGTGAAGATGAAGTATTAGCAGTTACTAATGTAATTCGCTCTGGTTGGATAATGCAAGGAAACTGTGTTAGTGAATTTGAACAGGCTTTTGCTAAATATGTTGGAGCTAAAATGGCTATCGCAGTTTCTTCAGGTACAGCAGCACTACACCTAGCGTTACTAGCCGCAGGAGTTGGACAGGGTAGGTCTGTTATTTGTCCTAGCTATTCCTTTATTGCTACGGCTAATGTGATTCGACTTTGTGGAGCAGAACCAATTTTTGTTGATATTGATCCAGAGACCTACAATATTGATACTAAATTACTAGCAAACGTTTGTCAGTCAAACACTTGCGCAATTTTAGCTGTTCATCAAGTTGGCCTCCCAGCAAATTTAGAGGAAATCAAATCATTTGCTAGTAAAAATAACCTAGTTGTAATAGAAGATGCAGCTTGTGCTATTGGCTCAGAATACTATCAGGAAAAGATTGGCAAGCCTCATAGCCTAGCTGCTTGTTTTAGTTTTCACCCTCGTAAGCTTTTAACCACAGGGGATGGTGGCATGGTAACTACGAATGACCTAGAGTTTGCTGCTCAGGTTCGCCGCCTTCGTCAACATGGTATTGATAACCCTAAAGATGGCTATCAAATAGTAGGATTTAACTATCGATTAACAGACTTACAAGCGGCAATTGGGCTAGAACAAATAAAAAAGCTGCCTCAATTTTTGTCACACCGCCGACAGCAAGCAGCCCGTTATAATCAAGCGTTTTCTAGCCACCAATTGCTTTCTACACCTAAAGAATTCCCTAATATGCTAAGTAATTTTCAATCATACCAGCTTCGTTTGTTACCTAACGATAATATTACTAGAGATGATTTGTTAAAAGGGTTAATAGAGGCTGGAATATCTGCTCAGCCAGGCATTCAGCCTATTCATAAACAGCCTGTTTATCAAGAATTTAACCAACTTTCACTAATAGAAACAGAAAAGGCGGCTCAACAAGTGATAATGTTACCTCTTTATTATTCGCTAAGTGAAGATGAGCAAGATTATATTATTGAAACCTTTTTTAGTTTAATATCAGAAAGCTAGTTTGTATGTTAACCTTAAGCGAAAAAGGAGCAACTTATGACAAACGAACAAATTGAAAAATTAATGGAATTTATTCTCAATCAACAAGCTGAAATAGTTCGTAAACAGGCTGAACATGAAGCCCAACACAATGAACTGGCTCGTAAGCAGGCCGAAAAACAGGCTGAATATGCAACTCAACAAGCTGAAACAGCTCGTAAACAGGCTGAATATGCAGCTCAACAAGCTGAAAAACAGGCCGAATATGTAGCTCAACAAGCTGAAACAGCTCGTAAACAGGCCGAAAAACAGGCTGAATATGAAGCCCAAAGAGTTGCTAGCGAAATAAAACTTAAAAACAAAATGGAATTTCTTGTAGAACATCAAGCTGAACACAAAGAAAATATACAAGCACTTACTACGGCTGTTGCTACATTGGCTATCCAAGCAGACCAAGACAGAGCAGAAATAAGATTTGCTATAAACAACCTAGTTAATATAGTTACAAATATTCATCACCGAGTAATTAAGCTTGAAGAAAATCAATAAGTTAACGTAATTTGCTATTAGCGTAATTTGGCAACTTTTAATTTAGTCTGATCTACAAGTTGGGTGTTTTGCTGCCAAACCCAAGCAATGACTTTTTCAATTGGGTATCGTTCATTTTGTCTCCAAGCCACTTGTTTTATATCTGGATAAAGTTCAAAAATTGGTTTCATTTCCTCGCTATAATCATAAACATATTTATGTCGTTCTTGCCCTATTTGTAAAGACCAAATCGGCGAAACAGATTCATAACCTTTTATAATACCGCGCAGAGACTTAAACAATTCCTGTTGAGAAGTTTTTTCATGTTTAACAATAAAAGTCTCAACCGCTTGTTTTGCCTCACTCACCTTTGGTTGGTATTGACTAAAAGTAACCCCTGAAGTAGCAGCAGATAACAATGATAAAGCTTGTAAAGCATTATTAGCATCACTAATAAATTGAGGGTCAGCTTTAACAGGAGGCTCACCAACACCAATACTTAAACTAGCAACCTCTTGTAGGGTTGAAGTAACGATTTTTCCATTCCCTGCATCTACAAGTACTTGAGTCATACTAATGTTAATTAACCGCCCAGAAACTTCAGTACCATTGATATAGCGTATTCTTGCTTGTATTTGCGAGGCACTAGAAACTGGCTTAGTCGTTTCTACAGGTTCTTTTGCACCACGCTTTTTCTTTTTCTGTGGCATAGCTTGGGCTAAAGAAATAGAAACCAATAAGACCAAGAATAATACCGAGGCTTTTTTCATAGATATTTTCCTATAAGGTAGAGATATTTTTAATATATTTGAGAATGAAAGGTATATTATATTTGCCAACCAAAATAATTTTAAGCAAAATTTTTATTTCTTAGGCGAGACTTGCAGAAATTGTTATCTTAGAAAGAACCTTTTCTGATCCACTCACGAAAGCTTTTAGATAAAGCTGTGCTTTTCATAGTTTGGCTTTTTTCTAAGAAGTCGTTTAGCACTTCACTAGAAATAATAGGAAAAGCTAAACTCGTCTTTACTTCTATATATTGACTATTCGATAAAGTTAAAATACTAAGAGTTTTTCTAGAAAATCGCCAAACTTCAAGCACACCTATTTTGGAATAGATTGGCAGTTTATCTATTGAGCTACTAGTTATATCTATCTCTATAATTAAATCTGGTGGTGGGTCTAAGCTTAAGTCAATATCCTTTTTGCCACTAATTTTGTTTTCATTTTGTATGTAATAGCAAGAATCTGGCTCAAATCCTTTAGCAAGATCCTCTCGCTTAAAAGTAGTTGATCCAAGCCTTTCTATATCTAGATTAAGTTCTTCTGCCAGCATTTCAACAAATTGGGCAAGAGTACGATTAATTTCTTCAGGTTCAGCTAGTGGACTCATAATTTCTAGTATTCCTCGATCGTAAGTAAGACGAATAGCGCTTTGATTCCCAAGGTCTGTAACTAAGCTTTCATATGTAGCCCAACTAATATTAGATAAAATAACTTTAGGTTCTATCTGTACGTAGCTAGATTGTTTGGTTATAGGTTCAACTAATGTACTCATAAATAATTCTCTTATTTTCAAAGCATTGGCTAAAGAAGATGTTAGTTGATTATGCATCACTCTTATTTAACCTTGCAACGCTTCTTTAAGCTTTGAAATTTCTCGTTCTAACGGATTTTGTGTTTTTTGTGTTTTTAAAGATTTCGGGAAATTTTTAAAAAATCCTTGGCCTTATTTTTCAACAAGTTAGCAAGTTTATAAAATTCGGTTTAGTGCTAAAATCTTTAAAAACACAAAATCCGTTAGAAGGAGCAATAATTAAGGTGGTGTCAGCAATGACATTACCAATTGCCATAGTTGATTTAAGTCAATTCCTTTTGATTTTTTCTAGGGTGAATAGCTTGTTTTTCTTTTTCAGATAGGCCACTTAAGCTAGCTTCAGCTAACAAGTTATACTTTTCAAACAATAAGTCGCAAAGACTATTTTCTAAGCTTATCAAATCTTGAATAAAACTGCTCCAAGCTAATTTTGGTAATCTAGGTGCATCTGGAAATTCAAATATGGCTTCACCTACACTAGAAATAAAAACAGCATCAACTAAGTGTCCGTCATTTTGTGCTATTTCTTGTTTTACAGAGTCGAAATTCTTTAGAACAGCATCTTTCAAAGTGGTTGTTCGCATTCCTAAGAAGAGAGTTTGATTAAGTACTTCTCTTTGAACTTCCATTGGCTCAAAAGTGATTGTTTCAATAACTGGTTTTAGTGGCAAATTAGAAAGTTGTTCCGTAGTAGCTGGCATAAAAACATGTACTTCAGCCTTGTGCCAAGAAAACTGTCTTTCCATAATTGCTTTATAAGTAAAGGTAATATTTTCAATATCTTTTCCTGAATAATCTTTAGGTAGCAGCAAAGTCTTGCTATTAGCCTTTTCAATAACCATTATTTGGTAAGCTATATGTCGTTTTTTTAATAATTCGCTGATTTGTTTTGGTGGCAAATCAAAGCAAAGGGTTAAGTCTAAAATTATACTAGGCAATGTCACTGATAGCTTACCAGCTAAAGCAAATATAGCAATTAAACTATTGGTAACAAAATCTGCTTCTGCACTTTCTTGATCTTGTTCTAAGACCAGAGAAACACTTTTTGTCTGAAAATATGTATTATCTTCTGTGACTTGACCTTGTAGGATTAAAATTAACTTTGCATAGTCATCTATTTTAGCTTTTACAATGAGTTCACTGGGGTTTGCTATAGTTCTTTCTAAGCTAACTACTGGCGCAGAAAAATCAAAAAAAAGTTTAGAGAAAGAAAAGTTTAATGAAGCAGGCTGTGCAGGGAATGCCAGTGTTGCAAGCGGCAACTTATCAGGCACAACATTGATAGAAGGTAAGCTATTTGACTGAATATTAATCATAACATCAATTTTAATTTGTATATTTCCAATATGTTAGCAAAATAAACAATAAACTACATTTAATCTTACTATTTTTGGCAAGTTTCATATTCCGGTTAACAGTGTTTAAGAATATAAAAATTTTTAGTTGCCAATTAAGTATGTAAACAACAGGCTTTAGACCAGAAGTAAGTTTTTTGGGCTTACCTCAAACTGT
>JAHFUF010000218.1 GCA_023265235.1 Blastocatellia bacterium | reverse complement strand
GGATTGCTAAAGTTTACAACTTAAACTTTACTGATGAAAGCGTAGGAGAAATAACTGGAGGGGATGCTGTAGTAGGGACACCTTTTTATATTTCTCCTGAACAATGTTCTGGTCAACCAGTAGATGCTCGCTCAGATGTTTATAGTCTAGGAATAATGCTCTATCAATTACTTACAGGAGAAATTCCTTTTGATGGCCCTTCTCCAATCATTGTGCTATTAAAACAACTTAATGAGCAAGCCATACCTATTCATCAAGTCCGTGCAGAAATCCCCAAAATAATTAATGCAGTAGTAATGCATGTGTTAGAAAAAGATCCCCGTTCTCGTCCTGCTTCGGCTAGTAGCTTTGCTCAAGAACTTGATGCTGCAACTCGTGCCATTGGTGAACAAGAATTTAAGGATATTTTGTTACAGGCTACTGACAAGGATTTAGATGCAGCTATTTTTCTGGCCATGAATGACAATCAAAATTTAGCTAGGAATGAGGAGCAAAATTCTGTCAATCGCAATATAGAAACAGGTGAAATGACAAGAATAAAAACAGCTAGTCATACTCTAGCACCTCAACCGCCCAGCCCACCTATTTCTGAAGCTAAACAACAAAGTGGTAAGCTAACTGTTAAATCAGGTTATTTAAATAATCACCGTATCCAAGGTCATTTAGGTTGGTTTGACTTAGCCTCTACAATTCATATCTTAATAGGGCTACAGGAAACAGGTCTATTAACATTACATAATATAGATGCCCCACCAGAAGCAGAGCATGACCTATCAAATATTCGTGCTTTTGCTAGCTTATACTTTGAGCAAGGAAATATTACTCATGTACGTTTAGGTGTCCGTCATGGAGTAGAAGCTTTTTATCAATTATTCCAAATGCCATTAGAAGGATGTTTTTTGTTTCGACAATGTTTATTACCTATAGAACTTGAAACCCTAGAACCTATAGAAACATGCGATAAACTGCTTAAAGAAGCTTTGGAATTAAAAACTCTATTAAGTCGTTTTGTACTGAAATTCCCTAACCTATTAACTAATTTTAAGCGTCGTGCTCAACAAATGAGTTGGCAAGATGAAGAAACACTTGCTTTAGCTCAATATATTTGGGATATGCTTGCTCAGCCAACAATTACTATTAATGAATTGTTAGCACGTTCACCTTGTTGTAATGCCAAAACCTATCAAGTAATAGCAACATTATTAGCAACTCGGCAAATTAGTAGTGGTAAAACTGCTAGCTTAATTGATAACCGGACTACTAATTCCATGCCTCAGTTGAATGAATAAATATTATAAGGTAAATTTATAGGCTTGAATTTACTTTGTAACTCGTTGATCCTACATAAAACAATAAAATTTTAAGACGTATTATGAGGCTTTTTATAATAGCCAAAGAAATTTTTATCTCTAAAAAGGACGGAAATAATGTCAAATCGCAAACTAATTGTTGTTTTTATAATTCTTCTATTCTCTTTTGCTTGTGAAAATAACACTACACCGACAACCACAAATTCTTCTAACCCAGTGGCTTCTCCAGTAGCTAGTCCAGTAGCTTCTCCGGTAGCTAGTCCTATAAATTCAGTAAATTTTGCAGAGATACCAGCTACTTTACCTGGAGAACAACCCAAGTCAGGTCAACAAACTGTTACTACAGCCTCTGGATTAAAATATATTGATATAGTTGAAGGTGTTGGCGCACAAGCCAAAGCAGGTCAGAATGTTACTGTTAATTATACAGGCTGGCTTAATAATGGTACTCCTCCATTTGATAGCTCTATTGGCCCAGGGAAAGCACCGTTTCCTTTTCCTTTAGGAGCAGGAAGAGTAATTCCTGGTTGGGATGAAGGAGTAGCAAATATGAAAGTAAAAGGCAAACGTAAATTAATTATTCCTGGTAGTCTGGGTTATGGTGCTAATGGTGCTCCACCAGATATCCCACCTAATGCCCTATTAATTTTTGATGTTGAGCTATTAGACGTTAAGTAAACTCTTGGTGAAATTCTGAGAGAGTAACTATCAAAGTTGAAAGGATTGATTCTAAATGGCAAATGAAACATCTATTAAAACTGCTTCTGGGTTACAGTATATTGACTTAGTGGTAGGCAAGGGTGCTCAACCGCAATTTGCTCAAACTGTTACTGTACACTACACAGGATGGTTAACTGATGGGAAAAAATTTGATAGCTCATTAGACCGAGGGCAACCTTTCCAATTTCAAATCGGAGTTGGAATGGTAATTAAAGGATGGGACGAAGGGGTAATGACAATGAAAATAGGTGGTAAACGCAAACTTACCATCCCTCCTCAAATTGGCTATGGTGCTAGAGGAGCAGGTGGAATTATTCCTCCTAATGCCACTTTAGTTTTTGAAGTAGAGTTGTTAGGAGTGAAATAGCTAATAGTAGGGGCGAACTGTTCACCCTATTTGCTCTTAAATTATAAGAAGGGCAGACACATAATTATAAGAAGGGCAGACACATAGGTCTGCCCCTACTGAATTATTCCTGATTATTAAAATATATCTACTTTTTCACATATTGTTAGTAGTGTTATAATGGGCTAGTTATCCTGATTATTCCGATTTTGGATTTAAGATTAAATCAATAAGGTAATACCATGTACCAGACACAGTTGAGGAAAAACTCCTTGTTAAAAACTAGTTGGGTTTGGTGTTTGCTTATTCTAATTAGCCTCCAATCTTTTGGTTGTGTAAATTCACCAAATTCACGTAAAGAAACAGAAATTAAATTACCTCCAAAGGGTGTTCGGCTCAAGCCTTCTCTACATCGTGGAAACCAACGCCTTAGCTTAGCAGTTGAACCATTAGAAGAACATACTCCTAATTGGGTCAACCCTGATATGAAAAAACAATTATCCTCTGCACATAAGAATTTTGATAAAACCTTTTCTGTTACTGGATTTGGGCCATTTATAATTGTTTCTAATATTAAACCCTCTCGTTTAGAAGAAGTAAAAGAAAGTATTATTAGAGCTAGTTATAATGCTTTTTATAAAGACTTTTGTTCTGTTTCCCCTACTTATATTACAACCGTTTATTTATTTAAAAACCAAGCTGATTATTCTTTTTATAGTCGTAAATTATTTCAAGAAATCCCTAATACCCCTTATGGATACTACAGATCATCTGATCGGGCAATGTTAATAAATCTATCAACAGGAACAGGTACATTAGTACATGAAGTAGTTCATGCAATACTTGACGCTGATTTTCCAGACGCTCCTACTTGGTTTAATGAAGGATTTGCTTCACTCTTTGAACAAAGTAGGATTGAAGAAGGCTCAATTTTAGGACTAAATAATTGGCGTTATCCTATTCTAAAAAAAGCTATTAGCACTAATTCAGTAGTTAGTCTAGAAAAACTTTTTAGCAAAACAGAACAGCAGTTTTATGACGATCAAGATGGTTATAACTATGCTGAGGCTCGCTATTTATGCTATTACTTACAACAACATGGGTTGCTTGTTACATTTTATAAACGCTTTAAGCAACAACAAGCAATTGACCCTAGTGGAGTTAAAACCTTAACAGAAATAGTAAAAAAAGACCTCAATTCATTTGAAAAAGAATGGGTTGAATGGGCTAAAACCCTAGAATCTACAGATAATTAATATTAGGAAAAATGGAAGAGAAAACCCCTAAATTACTGCCAGAAAACACTGAAGCACCAATAGAATCTGCTACAGAACCATCAAAACCCAGTTTCTTTCAACGAGCGTTTAGCCGCACTAAAGAAGCTATTCGTAATGTAGACGAGGCTATTACAGGTCGAGACGCTTTTCGCCGTATTGAAGACCGTATAGAAAATCAAACCGACTTAATACAAATCCAAGCTGAGTCACACGAAGAGCTTGCAAATCAACTTTCTAGCCTAGCAGAAATTACTCAAACTGAAATAAAAAAATTAAATGAACGGCTAGACAAAGAAATAGAAACTCTAGTAACCACTAGCATTGAGCAAAGAACCACGTTTGAACGGACATTATCAGAAGTGACTGCTACTGTTACAGCATTGCATAACACAGCAACTGAGCTACGTACTACAGCTAATGCGGCTCAAGAAGCCCTAGTAACAGCAAATAGCCAACAACAAGAAATGCAAAAACAAGCGTCTAGTCACTTAGCCCGTTGGAATAATGATTCTGAAACACTTAAAACAGATGTTCGTAACCTACAATCACAACAACAGCAGTTACAGCAATCTTTTCAACAATTTTTTATAACCGCAATTGTAGGGTTTATTATTTTAACTGCAATAATTGGCTATTTGTTATTTAGATAAACTCATAAATATTCACTTAAAATCTAAGTTAATAAAACTAGTAAACACTTTTATTTATAAAAGAGTTAATTCATGAGCTTGCACATTTTTGGTATTCGTCATCACGGCCCAGGCTCAGCACGTAGCCTCCTAAATAGCTTAGAACAACTAGCTCCAGATATTATTTTGGTAGAAGGCCCTCCAGATGCTGCTGAGATATTACCGCTAGCAAAACATGCTACGATGAAGCCTCCAGTAGCAATCTTACTTTATGTTCCAGATGAACCCAATAGGGCTGTTTATTACCCTTTTGCAACCTTTTCTCCTGAATGGCAAGCAATAACCTATGGGTTAAACCATAGCTTACCAGTACGTTTTATGGATCTACCTCAAATGTATCGCTTGGCTACTCCATCAGTCGAACAATTAGCCGTTTCTTTAGCTACAATTAAGCATGATCCGCTAGGGTGGTTAGCTGAAGCCGCAGGCTATCAAGATGGTGAGCGATGGTGGGAACATATGGTAGAACATCGCCGTAATAGCACTGATATTTTTGAAGCCGTCCTTGAGGCAATGACTGAGTTACGTAACTCTGACTTAGTTAAAGAACCAGCAATAACAGAAGAAAATACAGAAAAAGAATATCTTATTAGCACTTCTGAAAACTTGCAAACTATAGAAGAAGCCCATCGTGAAGCCTATATGCGGCAAACTATCCGTACAGCACAAAAAGAAGGTTATGGAAAAATTGCTATAATTTGTGGTGCTTGGCACGCTCCAGCACTAAAAGAACTTGCTCCTAAAGCAACAAAAGAACTTGCTAAAACAGACACTGCATTACTAAAAGGTTTACCTAAGGTGAAAATCAACGCCACTTGGGTGCCCTGGACACATGGTCGACTTTCCTATTTTTCTGGCTATGGTGCAGGTATTGAGTCTCCAGGCTGGTATCATCATATATGGACTGCTAATAATGCATCCCCTACACAATTAGCAATTCGCTGGATGACCAAAGTTGCTCATTTATTAAGAAAAGAAGACCTAGACATTTCTCCTGCACATATCATTGAAGGAGTACGTCTAGCCGAAACCCTAGCATCATTAAGAGATCGTCCTCTACCTAATTTGTTAGAAATCAACGAAGCAATCCAAACTGTGTTTTGTTTTGGTAGCAACCTACCAATGCAACTTATTCATAACAAACTGATTATTGGAGAAGAGTTAGGAGAAATTCCTGAAGAAACTCCAATGGTGCCAATTCAACAAGATTTATATAGAGAACAAAAACGCCTGCGTTTACCAGTCGAAGCCACTGCAAAAACCTTAGACTTAGACCTGCGTAAGGAAAATGATTTGGCTCGTAGCCATTTGCTACATCGCTTATCAATGCTAGGAGTTGCTTGGGGACAAATACAAAATACTGGTAATGTTCGTGGGACATTTCATGAGATTTGGAAGCTTGAATGGCAACCAGATTTTACTATTAGAGTTATTGAAGGAGGGGTTTGGGGAAACAATGTTCACGATGCAGCAGCAGCTTATGTATGTGACCAAGCAAACAAGGCTAGTGACCTTCCTACTATAACTAAATTAGTAGATCACACTTTACTAGCTAATTTACCTACTGCCGTAGAATATGTACTAACAAAACTGCAAGAAAAAGCCTCTCTAGCCAATGATGTTACACATTTAATGGCAGCACTTCCTCCTCTAGCACAAGTAATGCGTTATGGCAATGTAAGAAAAACTGACTCAGAAAGTGTTAGTAATATAATTGATGGTCTAATGGCTAGAATTTGTATTGGACTGCCAAATGCTTGTTTTTCTCTTAACGACGAAGTTGCAGCACAGATGTATGATCATATAGTAACTGTTCACCAAGTAGTTAGCTTACTACAAAACCATAGGGACATTTGGTATAGCACACTTAGACAGCTATTGGACAAAAGTTTTCTACATGGGTTACTAGCTGGGCGTGCATGTCGCTTACTATATGAAGTTAAAGAGCTTAATGCAGACA
Source organism: Blastocatellia bacterium (assembly GCA_023265235.1). Taxonomy (GTDB): domain Bacteria; phylum Acidobacteriota; class Blastocatellia; order Chloracidobacteriales; family JADJPF01; genus JADJPF01. The sequence goes on along the minus strand of JAHFUF010000218.1, from coordinate 1,384 downwards.
AAACTGCTTGTTATATGAACCTAGCACTTTCAAAAGCAAGCGATCCTACTCAAACGGCTGCTTGGGTAGAAGGATTTCTTAAGGATAGTGGTTTATTATTAATACATGACTTGAAATTGTGGCAAATATTAGATAGTTGGGTTTCTTCGCTTAAAGAAGAGACATTTATAATCCTACTACCTTTATTACGTCGTACATTTGCGACTTTCCAAAAGCCAGAGCGTCGACAAATAGGGGAACTAGCCAAAAAAGGTACAGGTAAACCCGGCTCACGTAAAGCAGCTATGCCAGCAGATTTTGACCATACTAGGGCAGAAACAGTATTACCTTTACTAGCAAAATTGTTAGGACTGCAATTATAAAAGGATCTATGGAATAGGTTTATGGAGCAAACTGACGAAAGATTACGCAGGTGGAGATTGATTTTGGGCGGAGATGAGGCCGATGGAACAGGTTGTAGTTTAAGTGGCCAAGATATAGGAATGGATAAATCCCTTAGTGCGCTTTATGACCCTGAGCGTCAAGGAGGCTTAGGTGCTTCTGCTCCTAATGTTGCTCGTTGGCTAGGGGATATTCGTAAATATTTCCCTTCCTCAATAGTAAAAGTGATGCAGAAAGATGCACTCGAACGCCTTGACCTAAAAAGCTTACTACTAGAGCCAGAAATGCTAGAAAATGTCGAGCCTGATGTTAATTTAGCCGCCAATCTTTTAGCACTCAAAAATATAATGCCTGTAAAAGCTAAGGAAACAGCTAAAATAGTGGTTCGGCGTGTAGTAGAAGAACTAGAGCGAAAACTAGCAAATAGTATGCGTCAAGCAGTGATGGGTAGCCTCAATAAAGCTATTCGCAACCGTCGCCCGCGTCATAAAGAAATTGATTGGAATCGTACTATTCGAGCCAACCTCAAACATTATCAACAAGCCTATAAAACAATCATTCCAGAATCACGCATTGGTTATGGCCGTAAACGTAATTCACTTAGAGATATAATCCTATGTGTTGATCAAAGTGGTTCAATGGGAACATCTGTAGTTTATTCAGGGGTTTTTGGTGCTGTACTAGCATCTCTACCAGCAGTAAGCACTCGTATGGTAGTTTTTGACACTGCCGTAGTAGATCTTTCTGAGGATTTAGAAGATCCTGTAGATTTACTTTTTGGTGTACAACTTGGAGGAGGAACAGACATCAATCGTGCGCTCAGTTACTGTCAAAGCCTAATTCGCCGACCAGAAGAGACTATTTTAGTATTAGTTAGCGATCTTTATGAGGGTGGGAATAATCAGGAAATGTTAAAACGAGTTGCTACTATTGTTAGCTCAGGAGTGCAGTTTGTAGCGTTGCTTGCGCTAAATGACGAAGGCGCACCCTATTATAATCATAA
>JAHFUF010000217.1 GCA_023265235.1 Blastocatellia bacterium | reverse complement strand
TACTCTAAGCCACTAGCTGTCATAGGTAATACTCTACCAACTTCGTTATCTTCTTTTGCTTCCTTACCTTTAGCAGCAATTTGATCAATTATTACTACAGATTTTCCACTCTCAATACAAAGACGTCTTAATACCCCTTGAAGGATCATTTGATCTGCGGCTAGTTCCTCAGCAGTTGGCTGAGCCAAAGGATCGCCTGTTCTTTCCCTGACAGCAGCGACCATTTCGCTATGTTTAGCACTAAAGTATGAAGCCCAAGAATCAAGCGCAAAACAACCATAGTTTTGTTCTTTACCTTCCCCAGATAATGCCCAATCAATAAATTCTGGTAGTTCATCAGGGTGTTCAACCTCTAAACCATCAAATTGATATCCAACGCCTTTTAGTAAACGGGATTTACGTTCTACATCAAAAATGCAAAGTCTGCCAAGCTGAGCCTCAGACATACTACGAACAAAGTAGCTTTTCCCTACCCCAGCACCACCTCTAATAGCCATTACTAGACGTTGCTGACGTGGACGACGACTAAGAGGATTAATTTTTGGTCTTTGTACTGTTGCCATTTTTATCTCCTATATTGAAATTAAATATTAAAAATTATTAAATAATTTGTTTATATACTTAAGGTTTATCTTTGGACTATTTAGTTGAAATTTTTGCTTTTGTTACACTATAAAAAATATATTAGCAAAACTATATTTTTCATTTCAGCTATATTTTACTAAAAATATAAGCGAAGAATCAAGAGAGAATTTCACTTTCCAAAAAATTGTAAGCGAAAAACTTAATTTAGATGAAACTTAAGATATAGATGGGCAAGAAAAAGTAGGGTTTATAGATAAAATAGCCTAAGGCTAAGTAAAGAGTTAGGTAATAGGTTAAAAGGTTAAAACATACTTAGACATTACTTACCGTCGACCGGGGTTTAAGACTTAAGCTTTAACAAGCTTATTGGAGAGGAAAATATTATCCTCTCCAATAAGTTTTGTTTAGTTAGAAAGTAACACGAAACCCAACTTGTAATTGTCTAGGAGCAAAAGACATTGAAACCCGGTTTTTGGGTAAGATAAAGCGACCATTTTCTTGACGTGGTATATCAAAAGTACCATCAGGGCGTGGTGGAAAAACATTATTATTAAAGTCATTTAAGATATTAACTCGGTTAAACAAGTTAAAAGCTTCAAAGAAACCTTCTATAGCATATTTATCCTTAAAAGACACCTTACGAGTAACCCTTAAGTCAACGGTTGAAAAACCTGGGGTGATACCAGCATTTCTAGCAATTCCTAGAGGGCGATCGCCTGGGACAATATCTGCATTCATATTAAGATCAACCCCTGCTCCAACATTGTAGGGACGGCCAGATTCTAAAGAGATGATAGTAGAAACTTGAAAACCCTTAAATAAAGGGGTTTTGCCATAGTTAATGTCCCAAATACCAGAAAAAACAAAACGATTACGTACATCTTGGACAGAAAAACCTTTTTCATTACCTAAATTAAGTGGATCATTAAAAGCTACTAGCTCAACACGATAGTCTACAAAGTCATCTAAAGCTTTAGAAAACGTGTAGTTAGCTAAAAAAGCAAAATTTGACTTAAATCTTCGTTGAACTTGCAAGGTAAGCCCACTGTAGTAACTATCTCCGCTAGACTCTAATTCTTGGACAGTACCTCTAGTAGGATCTACGCGCCCTCTAATACGGCTCTGCAAAGCATCTCCAGGAATTGGTCTAATTACAGGGTTAATATCACGGCTTAAAAACAGTTTAACCCCGCGAATGTATTGATAGCTAATAGAGATAGCTGTTTGTTTTTCTGGGAGATAATTAAAGCCAAAATTAAATTGCTGTGTATAGCCATTACGGAAATCTGGTTGAATATCTGCTTCAGTAAAGAGTTGCCTAATAACTGGAATACCCTTAGGAAGGTTATTACCTTGTGGAAACATTCTATTTGGCAAAGAAAAAGGAATAATAGAAAAAGGAAAAGGCAGCAATGGAATCACTTGTTTATTTATTTTTTGCTGTGCAAGACGAAAAATTGGAGAAAAAGGTGTTACACCATGAAAGATTCCATAGGAAGCATTAAAGCTTAAATTTTTATAAACCTGGTAAGCCAACCCGACTCTAGGACTAAAATTACCGTTATTAGTAGGAGTATATTGTAAGCGTTCTAAGTCATAACGCAGTCCTAGCTTTAGCAAGAAATTTTTCTTAACCCTAATATCATCCTGTACATAAGTAGAAAAGTAATTATCATTTAGGGATAAAAAAGGATCTCCAAAGCCCTGTATAAAAGTAGTAGGAATTGGAAGGTTAGCCAAATCCAGAAGAGGAAATCCAGGATTACTTCTTACTAGACCTTGGGCAATTATCCCTAAAAATTGCTTTTGCTCTTGAGTACGAGTGTTGGGATCAAATAAATTTATTCCATTAAAAAAGCGTGCAGGGTTAAAAGGAGCACCAGCAGCATTAAAATTAATTTGAGTAAAAAAGCCTTGCCCAGCCGAGCCTACAGGAATTTGATTACTATCTTTTGGCAATTCTATACGAATATAGTCAATACCAAACTTTAATTGATTACGACCTCGTTGGAGAGAAACGTTATCTACTATTTGATAGATAAATTGTTCTCTTTGTGCAGGAAGTTGTGTGCTACGTCCTGCAACAATTGTACCTTGGGCAGTAGTAATGTTTAAGCGAGGCCCATTAGGATCTATTGGGTTAACTGATAGATCTCGTCTACCAAAAAGAAATCTAGTCTCATTAACTAAGTTAAGCCCCGTAGCAACATAATTATTAGAAATAGAAAGGGTATCATCACGCAATCGTTGTTGACCGCCAATGCTTTCTGTTCTATTACCTCCAAATGGTTCGATTCTACCATCATAATTTTTTGCATAATTATAACGAATAGCTAATAAATCATTTGCAGTAACTTTAATATCTGTGCGGCCTAAAAAAGTAGTATTAGCTTCTGAAAAAGGTATTGCTCCAGATTTTGCAGGAAATCCCAATCGATTAAGAGAAGCTAAAATAGAAGGAGCAACATTAACTGTCAAAGTATCTGCGACAGATAGACGTTCAAAAGAGGTAAAGAAAAAGGCTTTGTCTTTTTTGATTGGCCCACCTAGGGTAGCACCAAATTGGTATTGCCGAAAATCCCCTTTATTTTGTGCAAAAGCATTACGTGCACTTAAAGAATCATTACGCAAAAACATAAACAGGCTACCATTAAATTCATTACCACCAGTTCGAGTAACAATATTTACAATCCCACCTTGTGCTCTACCAAATTCGGCAGAAGAGTTATTACTAACTACTTGAAATTCTTGTATAGCCTCTTGTGAGTAAGTGGCTCGTACTGCTCCAGAATTAAAATCATTATTATCCGACCCATCTATTGTCACATTATTTTGACGGGCATTTTGGCCATTAAAATTCAGCCCTGAAGTAGATTGAATACCTTGTAAGGGCAATCGATCACGAACGACCCCGGCAGTAGTTAAACTAAGGTCTAAGAAGTTACGTCGATTAATTGGTAAAGCAGTAATAACCCCTTTATCTATTAAAGTGCTTTTTTCTGTTCTATTAGGATCAAAAGAAACTAGGTCAGTTGCGTTAACTTCAATAATTTCACTAGGAACCCCTGGAATTAAATTAAAGTCTACTAAAACAGTTGTACCGATAGTTAAAGAAGGTTTAGTAATTTTTGTGCTAAAGCCATCAGCTTGAACCATTATTTCATAATTGCCTGGTGGTAGTTGAACTAAAGAATAGCTTCCATCTTCCAAAACTTGTGTAGTTCGTTCATTATTGGTTTCTATTTGACGAACAATAATCGTAGCACCAGTTATAACAGCACCAGAACTATCTTTTACTGTTCCAACAACACTTGCTGTTGTTGACCCACTAGATTGAGCACTAACAATATAATAATCACTAGTAGGACATAACGCTAACACACAAAAAGCGACTAAGGTACGACACCACATAATTCCCTCCTAAGCCTTTTTTAGATTTAAGTTTTGCTTTTATATAAAAATTAGAGCGATAAATAAGAAATATGATTCTAGAGTAGGTATTATAAATGATTTTATTAATTTTTTGTAAATAGTTTTCTCTAGTTGAAAAATCTTGTTTTTTCACACTTAAAATAACGCCCAGAGATAAATCACTGGGCTATTGTCAAATGCCCTTAATGGGGCATTAAAGATTTAAGATTTTTTTAGAATCAATGGTTTACAAAGCAAATCCCATGTATACTAAATAACAAAGGTACAAAACAGAGTTAAACTGTTCTGTACCTAAGATAAAACTCAAAAGTAAACTTAACTAGATGACATTAGTTTTTAGGAGTGCTAGCAACAAAAATTTCTGGATTAGCACTAGAATCATCAATCCAACCAACAAATAAAATATTTTTGCTATCAAAAGTAGCACTAGGTAAAATAGAAGATCCAGGATTACCCGATAAATTTACTACATTACTAAAGCTTTGACCTTTATTACTAGAGCTAGTAAAGAAAACATCCCTTCCTGTAGTCCCTGAAAGTTCCTGCCAAACTATGCTTGGGTTTCCTTGGCTATCAATTGCAGTGTAAGGAGCAGTTGCTCTACCAGAGCGAGAGATATTTAGTTTAGGGGTAAATGTTTTACCCTTATTAGTGGATTTCACTAATTGAATGTCTCTTCTAGTCCCTCCACTAGATCTAGTTGATTCATAAAAAGTAATATAAATTGCATCATTTTGATCAAAAGCAATATGTGGTTGGAAGGTTTGTATAGCCGAATCAGAAACAACCTTTGCTTTCTTAAACTTTTGACCATCTTTGGACATAACCATATTAATTTCTACTTTAGTAGAGGTAGCAGAAAAAGTAGCAGTGTTATAAACCATAAAAACATTACCTTTAGAATTAAAGGCTAAGTAGGGTGCTGAGGTCAACAATATATTATTGTTAGTTTCTTTAAACACTGATAGAGGTTTAGAAAAACTAGCCCCAGCATCGCTTGAGCGTACTACAAACAACCCAGAATCGAAATCTTGGCCAATTTGTTGACCACCAGAAAAACTAATCATCACATTGTTATTTTTATCAACTGCAATAGCAGCAATACTAACAAATCCCAAGTCAGACCCAATAGCAATAGGTCTAGAAAAAGTCTTCCCTTGATCAGTTGATTTAGAAAACAATAATTGAGAATCTCCAGCCCAAACTACATAAATATTTCCTAATTTGTCCAATACTAAATTGGGATTAGTATTAAAAAAGTCATTGCTAGTAGATAACCTAGTAGGTTGGGAGTAAGTTTTCCCTCCATCTAAAGATTGACGATAGAGAACTTGTGTTCCTGCTTCTGATGCTAATTCTGTATCATCTTCATAGACTATGTGCAAAACATTTTTTGCATCCATTTGAATGCCAGCATTAGTAAAGCTATTTCCTCTAGTATTACTAATGTTGATAGGAAGACTAGCTTTACGGTCTTGTCCATAAACAGTTAGCCTTAGGTTTGTCCTTCTTACAGAACTATTACTAGTCGCAGTTACTGTAATCAAATAAGTCCCTGGAGGAGTACTACTACTAGTTGAAGCACTTAAAATAGCTGTATCTCCAGCATTAAGTCCCGCTTTATTAAAACTATAACTGACCCCTGTAATTGCTGGCTCGACAGATAAAGTTAAACGATCACTACTACCATTAATAGCTGTAGTAATAAGATTATAATCCACTTTACTACCAGCAATAGCACTATCAAAGGTTTTAGTAGTTGAGACATTAAAGTCTCCTGCATTAGGGTCACGATTAGTTGCAATTTGGGTAAAATAGACATCTGCATCCCCGCTACGCTCATCACTCCAGGATAAATAGAAGTTTTTATCATCTGCGGTTAACCCATCATAATCGCCATGATAGTCGCCACCTTCACTTGGGCTAAATACCCAATTTTGGTCTGTGATACGAAAATTCTTCCCAAAACTAGCTCCATTATCTTTAGAAAAAGCCATATAAACATCTGTCAAACTATCATTAGCTACATCATTACGACGATCCCACCATCTAATCCCAACCGTGCCATCACCTGCAACTGCAACAGAAGGGTTTATTTGTGTGGTTAAAGTAGCATCATCATTAACCTTAACTGGACGGCTAAAAGTATTTCCACCATCTGTAGAATTAACATAAAAAATATCACTACGATCTACAGTTGCACCTGCTGAAAAGTCAGCATAAACAACGTGTATACGCCCATCTTTATCTACTGCCAAGCTAGGAAAACCATTGCAGCGCACTCCATCACCACCTGTAGCAGAAAAAAATGGAAATCCATTACCAGGAGCAATAGGTTTAGCAACACCAAAGGTTTTACCACCATCCGTAGATTTAGCCAAAGAAACGCTACTGCGGAAAAAACCTCCATCAGAGACCACAGATGAAAAGGCTACATAAACCTCCCCATTAGGGCCTACCATTGGCATAGAACCTTGTACAACAAGTGTATTATTACCACTAATATTTATTGGAGCACTAAAACTAGTCCCGCCATTAGTAGAAGTGGAGACTGCAATAAAAGTATCTGTAAGCCCAAAAACTGTCCAACTTACATAAATATTACCGCGTGTAGCACTATTACTATTATCTACAGCTAACCATTCTTTATCATGAAAATTATCAGGTTTATTTAAAGAATTACTAGCATCACCCAAACCTTGGAAAGTAGCACCATTATCAGTGGATTTGGTTATTCCAACTATTGAGTCAAAATTCGTGCCTTTTAGTGCTAATAAAGCATAGTAAAGTTCTCCATTTGGCCCATAAGCAACAACTCCATCGCCTAAATTAAATTGATCTCCTGGCTCAGAAATAGATCTTTGTGCAAATGTGTTGCCACCATCAGTAGAAAAACTATATCCGCAAGTATTACGATCCGCCGATATGTCATTAAATGACGCTATGACACTATTACCCCTTACAGCAATAGAGGTTTCGCTTTGTGTTTTTAAAACAGTGTCTGAAACTGGATTATTAACTCTAATATTACTACCTAATGTATTAAGCTGTGCTTCTGGTTTAAGGTTTGGCTTAGGGTTAGAAATAGTACTTATTGAATTAGAAATATCTAACATACCATTACGGTATAAAGCAGCTTTTTTACCAGCAGTAGAAAGATTATTAAAAACCTTTGGGCTAAGCATCCAGGCATAATTTTTACTTGAGATATTGCTTTTAGGGTTTTTTGAAGAAAGATGCTTAGCGGCATTTGGATTAGTCATCCAAGCAGGGTTTTTATCCTTGGTTCTAGGAGAAATTCCTTCTCTTTCCTCATATTTTCTAACCTGTGTTGACAATTCTTCTTCCATCATATTTTGTTGGCCATAACCAGCAGGGCGAAAACGAGGATGTCTCATTTTTTTAATAATATCTTTACCAACTTGCGCTTCTATTGGTGCTATAAAAGGTAATATCCCTAGAGCAAAGCTAGCAATCATTGCCCAGATTAACCCTATCTTAAAAATAGGTTTCATAAAGTCCCTCCATCAATTTTTTTAAAGCTATTAAAACAAAAATTTTTGAAAACCTAGCTATTAAATTTTCAAATCAGTTAGTGTGTTAGCAGTGTAGTACACTAATACACTATGGTCAAGAACAGGTCTCAATATTTTTCTTATTGCAAGACTCATCTTTTTTGGTTGTTAAAAACTGCTACCAACGTAA
>JAHFUF010000216.1 GCA_023265235.1 Blastocatellia bacterium | reverse complement strand
CAAAAGCCTATAACGAGCGGCTACTGTCTGTTGGCTATCGCCAGGACTTAAAGAGCGACGATCTTGAGGCTGTAGTAAGTTTACATAACCATTGCGCGAAATATCAAAACTATGTCCTAGAGGACAAACCAGCGTTTTTTCCACCCTTTGGAGCAGTTTCCGACATTCTCGTACAGTACACAGCAAATCTATCATTGAGTTAAATCTTTTCTTTCTAACAAGTAATAAAAGTGTTATAAAAACTATAAAACTTAAGTTTTATGAGCAAAATAATGATAAACAAGTTTATTACTATTTTTTTATTCTTATTACTAGGTGTAAGCACGGTTTTAAGCCAAAAGAAAAAGTAAAACCTTAAGTGATCCCGCTATCGTGCTGTAGCAGGTTATTTAAAGTTAGAAGCGGGTAGCAAAAGGTCTAAGTTCAAAAGTAAAATATATTTGCCCCAATATAGGAAATAAGCTTATGAAATATAATAAAAACAAAAAGGTATTACTACAAACTGCCCTACGTAAATACTATAGTGTAGTAACTCTGTTTTGGCTGCTACAAAAACACTCTCTAACAAAAGAAACCGTTGACATAAAGCCAACACTAGAAAAGGAAAAGACTGATTTTAGCCGTATTCGCTGCCCTTTGTGCCAGTGGCAACCAAACCCCTCAAGTCGTTGGTGGTGTTCTGATTGCAATGAGCCTGAATGTTTTTTTGGTGGATGTGGAACGGCTTGGAATACTTTTACAACAAGAGGGCGTTGCCCAGGCTGCAATCACCAATGGCGTTGGACAACCTGTTTATCCTGTATTGGCTGGTCTTTACATGAAGACTGGTACTTAAAGGAAACACGTTAAGAAAATTTATAGGACTAGGGTGTTTTTAGGAGAAACCTGTTATTAAAAGTTGCATTCAAGAGTAAATGTGGTGAAAATAGGCATATTGTAATTAGCACTTAATTTAACCTCTCACACAAATCTTAACATATTGAACATATTTACTACTTAAAAAAGGGGTGAAAGATGGCCTTTGATTATGATTATATTATTATAGGCTCAGGTTTTGGTGGTAGCGTTGCGGCGCATCGACTAACAGAAAAAGGCTATCGTGTAGCAGTCCTTGAATGTGGTAAACGCTACCGTAACGAAGATTTCCCTAAAACTAATTGGAACCTGCGTAAATATGTCTGGGCACCTCACTTAGGTATGTATGGAATTATGCGATATAGCCTACTTCCAGACTTGCTAGTAGTTAGCGGCTCTGGAGTAGGTGGTGGTAGTTTAGTTTATGCAAGTACCCTTTATATTCCAAAAGACTCATTTTTTCAAAGCGAACAATGGAGAGGGATCAAGGATTGGAAAAAAGAGCTAATGCCTCACTATCACACAGCAGAGAAAATGCTTGGTGTAGTTGATTCAACTTTTCTTGGCCCAGCAGATCACGCTTTGCGACTTTGTGCAGAGGATATGGGCAAAGGAAACACTTTTAGGTCTACACGCATTGGTATTTTTACAGGAGAGCCTGGTAAAACTGTCCCAGATCCTTTTTTTGGTGGTAAAGGGCCTGATCGTACTGGTTGTACGCTTTGTGGTGGTTGTATGGTAGGGTGTAGGCATGGAGCAAAAAATAGTTTAGACAAAAATTATCTCTATTTTGCAGAAGCAGAAGGGGCAAAAATATTTCCTGAAAGAATGGTTGTAGATGTAGCAGCTATTGCAGGAGGCGGTTATCGTGTAACTAGCCATCGAAGCGGTGCTTGGGCAAACAAAGATCGTCAAGAGCTAACTTCACGAGGTGTAGTTTTTTCAGCAGGTGTACTAGGGACAATGAAGCTTATGATGGATTGTAAACTCAGAGGATCACTACCTAATCTATCCGATGAGCTAGGGCGTTTTGTTCGTACTAATAGCGAATCTGTACTAGCAGTTACAGCAAGAAATAAAGACAAAGATTATTCAAAAGGTGTAGCGATTGCATCTAGTATCTTTCCTGATGAACATACTCATATTGAAATGGTAAGGTTTCCTGCTGGATCAGATATTAATACTTTTATGTTTATTTATTTAACGGCTGATGGTTCAAAGCTCACTCGACCGTTAAAGTTTTTAGCAAATATTGCTAAGCATCCTATAGATTTTTGTCGTAGCGTTTGGCCTTTTGACTGGGCTAAACGTAGCACAGTTGTTTTAGTCATGCAGACTCTAGACAATTCCATTAGGTTAATCCCAAAACGTGGGTTAAGTGGTTCTATTAACCTTCTTACGGCTCAAGAACATGGAGAACCTAATCCTAAATATATTCCTATAGGCAATGAGGTAACTAAGCGGCTTGCGGAAAAAATCAATGGAATCCCTAAATCATCGTCTACAGAAGTTCTTTTAGGTTGTCCAGTTACGGCTCATATCTTAGGCGGTGCATGTATTGGCGAAAGCACTAAAACAGGAGTAATTGACCCTGATGGTCGTGTTTTTGGCTATGACAATATGTATGTTTGCGATGGTTCAATGATTACAGGGAATGTAGGAGTTAACCCTTCGTTAACAATTACAGCACTTTCTGAATATGTAATGAGCCATGTAAGTGCTTAAAACCCAAGTTTTAGATAATTAAAAACACACAAGCCTTAAGTAATATTTTAGCTCATTGATTAATGGGCTATTGTCAGATGCCCGCAACAAGGCATTTAATTTCTAATAAAACTGATCTATTCACATAACGAAAGGTAATATGAGAAGAAAAAGATCCAACCTAATTGGCAGTAAAAGCAAGTTACTAGTTACAAAATTATCTACATTTGTCTTTGTTATTGGGTTAGCAGTAATAGTCTCGTTTATTTCTATTAACAGTGAAGCTACTCCACTGACAACTCAAGAGTTTAAACCACAAATCCCATTAGGATTACCTGTAGATCTTTGGAATGAATTAATTCCACCAGATAATCCTATGACAGCAAGTAAAATTGCTTTAGGCGAAAAGCTATTTTTTGATAAACGCCTCTCTGTAGACCGTACAGTTAGTTGTGCTACTTGTCACGATCCTGCAACAGCACTAGCAGACATTAATGCTGTTGGTGTAGGGATTGAAAACAAAAAAGGAGCGCGTAACTCGCCAACTGTATTAAACACAATGTTTAATGAATTACAATTTTGGGATGGCCGTGCACCAACACTTGAAGAACAAGCCAAACTACCGCTTATTAACCCAATTGAAATGGGTATGCCTGACCACAAAGCAGTAGTAGCAAGAGTTCAAGAAATTCCTGAATACCAAAAAGAGTTTGTCTCTATATTTGGTAAAGAAGGAGTTACTATTGATACAATTGCTAAAGCAATTGCCTCTTTTGAACGTACACAACTTTCTGGCAATTCCCCTTTTGACCGTTTTATTGGTGGTGATAAAACAGCAATTCCTGAAGCAGCAAAACGAGGATGGGAATTGTTTAATGGTAAAGCTCGTTGTATTAGTTGTCATACTTTTAACAAATCTTCGCCATTTTTTAGTGATTTCAAATTTCATGATATTGGTGTAGCAGCAAAAGATCAAAATTTCTCCAGCCTAGCACGCCGTGCCCGACAGCTTTTAGCTGCTGATCCTAAACGCGCTACCCAAATATTAGAAGAGTTAGCCTTGTCTCCTGGGTTTTCTGAACTTGGCCGTTATTTAGTGACCAAACAACCAAAAGATATTGGGGCATTTAAGACTTCTATGTTGCGTGACATTGAGCTAACTGCACCCTATATGCATAACGGTTCAGAAAAAACATTAATGGATGTAGTAGTTTTCTATAACAAAGGTGGTGAAATTAATCCAAACCTTGATGGTGGTATGCGTCCATTAAAACTCACTGATCCTGAAATAGCAGATTTGGTTGAGCTACTAAAAACCTTTACTAGTGACGAAAGCCGTCGCAAAGCACAAAACTTAAAGCCGCAAACCCGCGCGCCTTTTCCACAATAAAAAGAAAGGAAAATATTATGATTCCACTAAAATGGGAAAAACGACTTCAAGAGTATTTACAAAACCGCGAACTGTGGATAAAAGAACTTTATAAGGCTGGAAGTTTTTGGGAAGGCCGACGCAAGTTTCTAAAAATGGCTGCAATGGCAGCAGGAGTTGCTGCAACAAATTCATTGTTGCCACACTCATTTCAACTAGTAGATATTGTTAATGCAGCACCACAGGGTCAACAACCCTTTACCTTTGCTTACATTTCTGACTCTCACCTTTATGAAAAAACCTTAAATGAACGCTTTGTACGCCAATTAGAACGTGCTGTTGCCGATATAAACGCACTTGATCCTCAACCTGACTTTGTACTTTATGGCGGAGACCTAGCCCAACTTGCTCAACCAGGAGAACTAAAACTGGGCGCGCAGATTCTTAAACAAGTCAGAGCACCTATTAGAATGATGGTTGGTGAACATGATTGGTTTTTAGATCTAGGCGACCTTTGGAAAGAGTTGTTTGGTAAACCATACTACTCGTTTGATCATAAGGGAGTACATTTTATAACCCTAATGAGTGTTAATGAAAAGGACTTTTGGACAGCTAAAAATCTTTCTCCTATGCAGCGAATGCAAATAGTCTCAGGTTTAGACGATGGCCGACAAAGCTCATTTGAAGTAGGAGAAGAAGAACGCGAATGGTTAGCTCGTGATCTAGCTAATGTTAGTAAAACAACACCAATTGTGGTCTTTTCACACTCTCCGCTTTATAAACTTTATAAGCCATGGAATTTCTGGACAGACGACGCAGAACAAGTACAAGCCCTACTTAAACCTTTCCAAACAGTAACAGTAATTCATGGTCATACACATCAAGTGTTGTCAAATCGTATAGATAACATTCATTTTCATGGAATGCTTTCTACAGCTTGGCCTTGGCCTTATGCGCCTCAAGGTTTACCAAAACTAACTATGCAAATGAACCGTCCTGATCCATTTAATCAAACTGAAGGCTTAGGAGATGGGATTATAGATGTACTAGGTAATGGGCGAGTAAACAAGCGGTATGATTTATGGAACCGCAACCCGCTTTTTGTCTCAGCACAATACCTTGATTCTAATGGTGCTAGCGATAACCCTAGCAAAACAGCTTTGCCATCTTACTAAGGAGAAAAAGATTAAAATGAATAGACTACAATGGATAAAATTATCTGTAATTACCCTATGTGCCTTAAGTAGTATTATTTTTTATCAAAGTGTGAAAGCACAAGAGCCAGTCCAATTACCAACACATGCTCCTGTTTCAAGTGATGGCAAAAATATGGTAGTGCAGCTTTGTGATGGCGAAACCAACATGGAAGTAAAGGGAGTAAAACCAGGTGAACGCCTTAGCCCAGACCAAGCCCAAATTGTTTCCAATCAACTAATGGCACAATGGTTAGCTAAACAGCCTAAAGAAGTAACAGAGGCTTGGATGAAGGAAAATCTAATTGTTAAGAATGATCAAAAAGCAAATGCTCAAACAACAAGTTCTAATGAACAATCTGCTCAAGATCAGCCAATAGATTTTACTGGTCGTGATTATCAAATGTGGAAAAAAGAGTTAGAACAGGAAGTCTCTTATGGTGATCAAATCTTTCACAGTGATAGTTTGCTAGGTAGTACTAATGGTGTTGCCTGTGCAATGTGTCATCCACATGCTGCTAACACACACCCAGAAACTTATCCTAAGTTCCAAATTCAGCTTAGGCGAGTAGCTTTGCTACGTGACATGATCAATTGGTGTATTGAAAACCCATCTAGAGGAGCTAAGTTACACCCTGATGATCCCAAAATGCGAGCATTAGAAGCCTATATTATGGCGCAACGCAAAGGGACAGTAATGGAGCCAGGAAAACATTAGTTTGGTAAGGGCGAACTGTTCGCCCTTCTTTATCTTCTTTCTTTGTCTTCTTTTTTTATCTTTTAAGAAGGCGAACAGTTCGCCCCTACATATGGATAATAATATAATCTTAGAGGGTAACCGTTCACGGGGTCATATAGTCTTTATAAAAATAATGACCACAATATATAGTATAGTGCTACGGCTATAGATTACTGAAAATTGCTTAAGGGTGGCTAAAATAGCCGTTTCTTAAAATGTTCAAAAAGTAATGTAACATCTATACTATGAAGCAGTTATATGGTTTTAGACCCCCCGTGAACGGTTACCTTAGAGGATTGATTTAACCGCTATATTACGAGCCGCTAATATTTCTTCTGCGGCTCGAACTCCATGATAAAAAGCTTCTTCAAATAATGCTACACCGCTTAAATCAGCATGAGCAAAATGTATATTACGATAGGGTTTTGCAGCTTCTAACCGTGACTTACTCCAAATAAAACCTGTATGTGGCCTAACCATTGCGTGTCCCCAACGCATTATGTCAATGCGTTCGGTCAAAGCATAAATATCACGATGTGCTTGAGAAATATCTGTTAATGCTACATCTGCCCAACCTCGCCAATCTGTTTCTAGGAGTCTTTTTCTTGCAACTCGAACATCTTGATCAGTAATAGGATAATAGTAAGTAAAAATAGTTGGGCCATAGTCTAAACCTCGTTGGTGTGTCGCCACTACATAACCTAAGGATTTGCTTTCATAAAACACATTATCCCAACAAAGCGGATACATTGTCCTAGGTTGACTAGGGCGATCTTTAAGAAAAAGATTAGCAACCATCCAAGCTCCATATTCAAATGCTGCAACATGTGTAGGAGGGTTATCACGATAAGGGCGAATTATATAATTGGTTAGAAAATGAGGAGCAGCAAAAATTACTTGTTCTGCACGAAAACCGAAAGCTTGATTGTGTTGAAAAGCAGTGATTTCAATTTGTTTTTCTAAAGGGTTTATTTCTACTGCTGCAAGCCCTAATCGTACTTTGTCTTTTACTTGAGCATAGAGGTAAGTTACTAAATGTCCATTACCCTCAGGCCAAGTAATTAGTGGTTGTGCATTAGCACCAGGTTTATTCATTCGAGAAGCAAAATAAAAAATCCCTGCCCAAGCACTTGTGGTTTCTAGACTTGAGCCATAATCATCACGACAAGAATAGTCTATTAACCAATGTAGCCTAGGAGAGGTCCACCCCTGACGCTTAAGCCAAGTAGACATACTAATTTGATCGAGTTCTGTAACTTCCACATCATTTGAAGCTTTTGCAACAGGAATAGCAAAAGCCCTTCGGCCTTGAGAATCTCGCCAAGCTACCCAACTATCAATTTCTTTTTGAAAAGCCTTAAATTCTAGTAGGTCTTGTTGACTTGCTCCTGCATTAAGATAAAGCCCTTCATACCAACGCCCACGGTAAAACAACCTCTCTTCAGGGTCACGGCAAATATATTGCTCTGCTACAATAGGCTTACCTTCTTTGTCTTCACCTTCTAAAATCCCCATTTCATTAAAAAGCTGTATTAAAGCAAGGTTTTCTTTCATAGGAGCAGGAACATAATGCGCTCCCCAAGGATAAGGAACGGTCTTTGATTCTCCACTTCGGGCTGTACCTCCAGGAGCTTTTTCTAGCTCAATTAAAATAAAATCCTCAAACCCTAGTTGTCGTAACCTCCACGCCGCAGACAAACCCGCTATCCCGCCACCAACAATTACTAGTTTTGTTGATTGCCAGTTATCAGATGAAGGATCTATTTTTAACCCATCACGAATTTTATGACCTAGTTCTAGTGAAGTGCCAATAATTTCACCTTGAGGAAAAGGTGGTGGACTATTTTGACAAGCAGTTAGGGCTACAGGTGCGCCCAAGAAAGCA
>JAHFUF010000215.1 GCA_023265235.1 Blastocatellia bacterium | reverse complement strand
AATAATTAATTTTGTAGAACGCTCTAAATAGACTCCAACAAAATCTTCTACTCCTACTCCTAAACCTTGTAAATAATGGGCTAACTGGTTTGATTTTTGCTCAAGCTCTAAGTAAGAAACCTTTTCTTCTTGATATGCTACTGCAACATTTTTTGGAGTCTTTAAGACTTGTTCGTTAAATATTTCGTGGATACATAGGTTTTCAGGATAGGCAAAGTTGGTTTTATTCCATTGTGTTACTATCGTATACCTTTCAGCATCTGTCATCAATGATAGCTCTAAAATTGGTTGATTTGGGTTACTTACAATTGCTGAAAGCAGGTTGAGAAAATGATTTTTCATTCGCTCTATTGTTGCTAAATCAAACAAATTTTGATTATAAACTAATGTATTGTTCCAATCCGAGTCTGTTTCTGAAATATGTAAAGTCAAGTCTGCTAATGCATTAGCTAGGTCGTCGCTCCCTGGAAAGCTTAAAGTCAAGTCAGGAAGATCTTTTTTAAGCCCTTGTGTTTTATGAAGCATAAGAACTGTTTGAAATAGTGGCGTTTGATTAAATTTATTTTTACCTGATAGGTGTTCTAGTAATTTTTCATAGGGTATAGCTTGATGAGCATAGGCTTCAATACAAACCTCTTGTACCCTGCTAACTAACTGCTTAAAACTTGGATCTCCAGATAAATCAGTCCTTAAAGGAAGACTATTAATAAAAAGCCCTACTACATTTTCCATTTCTGGAAAATGGCGATTTGCTACTGTTGTGCCAACAACTACATCTTCTTGACCTGTATAACGATAGAGTAACACCTTCCAAACTGCCAAAAATAACATAAAAGGAGTGGTATTTGTATTAATAAACAAATGTTTTAATTGTCCAATTAAGTGACTATTTATGTTGAAGTTATGGCTTTTACCTATAAATGTTTTTTCTGCTATTCTTTGATAATCGATAGGTAAATCAAGTTCTAAAGGAATATCTTTAAGTTTATTTTGCCAATAGCCAGTAAGTTTATCTAATATTTCTCCTTGTAAATACTTTCTCTGCCAAAGAGCAAAGTCTGCATATTGAAAATCCAACTCAGGTAAAGGTGAAGAAAGTCCTTTAGAAAAAGCTTCGTATAAAATAATTATATCTCTAGTAAGTATACCCATAGACAAGCCATCAACTATAATATGGTGTACTGTAAGTAGAAACAAATTGTCTTCTGGACTAAGTGTAAACAGCTTTAAGCGTATTAAAGGACAACTAGACAAATCAAAAGTTTTTGAAAACTCTTCTGTTGCTAATTGTTTTGTTAGTTGTTTTATCTCAGTTGAGCTATTTTCTGGAACAGTTACTACTTCAAGGTTTATGTCTATATTTGGGAAAATTTTTTGGTAGGCTTGCCCCTCTATATTTATAAAACTAGTTCTTAAAATTTCATGACGATTAGTAATTTCTTGCAAGACCTTTCTAAGTATGTCAACTTTCAAAGAACCTTTAAATCTAATAGCTAAGCCTACATTATAAGCAGGGCTAGCAGGATAAAACTGTTCTAATAACCACCACCATTCTTGCGATAGAGATATTGCTAGAGGTTTATCTCTTAAAACATGTGTAATATCAGGTAAAGAAGGTTGAAAGGTTTGTGAATTAGAGGTCGAGTTTTTTTTCTTTTCTAACCGTAATTCTAACAAAGCACGTTGTGTTGGAGTAAGATTAGCAATTCGATCATTAATATCGTTAGTCGTAAAAGTCATTTTTTCTTCCTAAGTAATATTATACAGGTAGAGAAGCTAGAAGGTTTGCAAAAAATATATACTGTCCAACCTCTCTAGGGCATTCTCTAAGACCGTCATTGTGACAAAACTATGCTAAAGAACTCAAGAAAAATATTTAGTTTTTTCAATTAGTAAAAACTCTGGCGACATAAGGGTTTTAGTCTTTCGATTGTCGTAATATTTATCTTTAAACCTATATAGTGTACAATTAAGCCCATTTATCAGCTAACACCTAGTAGCTATTATTAAGCCAAGCCAAAAGGAAACACCCATGAACATAATAGACCTTCATGTACATGCTGGAGATTTCAAGTTTTTGCGAGATGATATTCAAAACCTTTTAACGCATAAGGCATTGGAACCTGGTTTTAGCGTTTCACAAATATATTCTAACGCTGATCAAATGGAAAGTTACATGCGTCAACAAGGAGTAGTGCGTACAATTGTAATTGCTGAATGTGGCCCAGGAACTTTTTTTACTAATGACAGCCGCTCTATTGCCAATTTTGCTGAAAAGGCTAAAAACAATGATTTTTTTATAACATTTGGCAATATAAACCCAAATTACCACCGTAACCCCGCACAGGAATTTTGGATTAGTATTTTATTAGGAGTAAATGGTTTTAAGTTTTATCCTGCTGACCATGCTTTTGACCCTTTTTTGCCTTCAATGATGGAAGTTTACGGTTTATGTGAAAAATTTTCATTGCCAATTATGTTTCACACTGGTTTAACAGCACAAAAAGATACAGAACAAAGGTTTATCCACCCATTTGAATTTAAACAAATTGCTGAGGCTTACCCAGGTTTAACAATCATATTAGCTCACTGTGGTAAACCTTTATGGTATAAAGAAGCTTTTACTATGGCAAGTTCTTTTACAAATGTTTACCTAGATACTTCTTTGGTAGAACCTAAAACCCTTAAAGAATATATAGCAATGTTTCCAAAGATAGAAAAAAAGATTTTCTTTGGCTCTGATTGGCCAGTGACTGGTAGCTATACGGAACTACTATCAAAATATAAACAAGCAGAAATTTCTAGTGATATAATCTTAGATATATTTTATAGCAATGCAGAAAAGATGCTTTCAGAAGCCTTACAAAAACAACAACTTGCAGAAGTAAAAAGTGCGGCTAAAAATTATCTAAGCAACAACGCTTAGTGTGTTTTAATTCCTAACAAAGAATTCAAAAACTTTTCGCCTAGTACTATCTTCTTAGATAGTACTCCTTACCTATTTTAAGCAGTATTAACCTTAGTATAAATATATTATAGTATTTTTCTTTTCAGGTTAAAATTACATGTTAATCATTAATTTCGCTATATTTGTTAATTTAGTTTAAAACGTCTAAAGAAAGGTAGGAAACAAGCATGATAAAAAAATTTCTAATAGCAAACAGCCTTGCAGTAATTTTGCTATTAAGTTTTATAAACGTACTTGCTCAATCTGGTAAATCAACAATAGGTGGGACTGTTACAGATTTAACAGGTGCGGTTATTAGTGGTGCAACTGTTACAGTTACAAAAATAGGTACTGGACAAAAAATCGAAACAACTAGTGGAGAAAATGGAAGTTTTCTAATTCAAAGCCTAGATCCTTCAATATACAAAATTGAGATAAAAGCGGCTGGTTTTGCTAATCTAGATATTGATAATGTATTAGTAAGGGTTGGGGACCCGCTAAATCTTATTAATAAGTTAACGCCTTCTACACAAGAACAGGTAATAGAAGTAAACGCAAGCGATGTACAGGGTGTTGATACAAGGACTTCGCAAGTATCGGCTTATGTCTCAGATAGCACTTTAGCTAATCTTCCCCTTAATGGCCGTAATTTTATTGATCTAGCATTTCTACTTCCTGGTAATTCCCCTGGCCCAATTTTTGACTTTACTAGAGCTAACACAATAGTTATTTCTTCTGCTGGTCAACTTGGTCGTGGTGGTAACTTATCAGTAGATGGAGCAGACAATAATGATGATGCTTTGGGCGGAATCCTGCAAAACTTTCCTCAAGATGCTGTACAAGAATTCCAAATAATAACTAATCAATTTTCAGCCGATATTGGTCGTTCAGGCTCATCAGCAATAAATGTTGTGACTAAAAGTGGGACTAATGACTTTCACGGCTCATTTGGGTTTTTCTTTCGTAATGATAGCCTTTCTGCACTACCTCCAACATTAGATCCTCAAGTAGTCTTAGCTAATGGAGAACCTCCTTTTGATCGTCAACAGTATACAACAACATTTGGTGGCCCAATTAAACGTGACAAAGCATGGTTCTTTAATGCTTTTGAATATCGTAACCAAGATGCAATTCTTATTGCTGGACAGCGTGATCTTACTCAACAAAGAATAGTTAATACTTTTGCAAATACTCCTTTAAATGATGCTTTGTTATCCTCACGCGTAGATGTTCAGCCAACAATAAAAGACCGTATGTCACTGCGTTTTTCCTATCAAGACCTAGATGCAATAGGAACGGCTTTTCTTCAACGTTCACAATCAAGCACTACCCACTTACAAAACTCAGAAAATAGATATACTTCTGTTTCTTACAACCTTGTTCATACTTTTTCACCAAATTTGTTAAACGATCTTGTTATACAAAATAACAATTATGAGAATAAACTCACAGGCGTTTTTAATGGGACAGAGCTTTTATTCCCAACACTTAATGATGGTTCAAGCTTTACTAACCCTCAAACTGTTAAGCAAAATCGTTTTCAACTTCGTAATAATGTCAGCCTAATTGCTGGTAATCACGCTCTTAAATTTGGTGGTGAGTTTCATAGAATCGATGGCAACATCAGTGTAGACCTATTTGGCAAAGGCAATGTTATTTTGACAGAAGATTTTGCTAGTCAAGATCGTAATGGTGACAGAGTAATAAATGATCTTGATATCCCTATAGATGTTACCTTAATAGGAACAACCAAAAAACCTCCTGTTGAATTAGATAACAATTATTTTGCTGTTTATTTCCAAGATAGCTGGAAGGTTAAGCCTAACTTCACTCTTAATCTTGGTTTTCGTTACGAAATTGAGTCTGATTCAACTAATAAGAGCTTTTTTAAGAACGTTAACCCAATACTAAAACCTTTCCTTTCTGGAGAACGTGACCGTGATAAAGATAACATTGGGCCACGCATTGGATTTAACTATGATCCATTTAGTAAAGGTCGTACTTCTATTCATGGTGGTTATGGAATTTATTATGAAAGAGTAGTTGGTAACTCCTTAGAAGTAGAGCGTAGAAATAGTGGGTTAAATACCATAGTTCAAATAAGATTAGGCTCAGAGCTTGATGATGATGGAAAGTTCCTTCCTGGTACAGCTACCTTAGCTAATCCTTTTACTGGTATACCTTTAGCCTCTAACCTATTTGGATTGTTTGTCTTAGATAACACTTTTGAACATCCTGTAATTCAACAATTTAATTTTGGGATTAGACAAGAAATTTTCCGAGATTATATAGTTTCTGTTGATGCAATTCATACTTATGGTACTAAGTTTGTCGTGTCACGCCCAATAGGAGAAGTTGTTACACCTGATGGCCCTGTAGGAGTACAAAATATTGAATCCTCAGCAAAAAATTTCTATGATGGTCTTTTAATCAACGTAGAAAAACGCCCATCTAAAGGGTTTGGTTTTCTTGCTTCATATACACTTTCAAAAGCGTTTAATTATGCCAATGACGATCAATTTGTATTTGTAGGCACAACAGCAGCACTTATAGATCCTACTAACCCTGCTCTTGAAAAAGGGCCTACTCCAAATGATCAACGCCATCGTTTTACATTTTCTGGTGTGTTTGATCTTCCTTTTTTTGGGATAAAATTATCACCAATCTTTACACTTAGTTCAGATGTTCCATTTGATATTATTCTTCCAGATGGTTCTAGCCGTATTCCCCTACTACAACGTAATGCTGGTGGTCGCCTATTTAGAAAAGGCTCTGAGCTAAATGCTTTTATTAAGCAGATTAATTCTGGTGGTGGCATAGACGGTGTTGGCCCTCTACCACTTGTACGTGATAATTTAGAATTTGGCGATAGTTTCACTTCTTTTGACTTAAGATTAATGAAGAGTTTCAAGCTTAGCGAACGAGTATCTTTACAAGCAACTGCTGAGGTTTTTAACCTTTTTAATGTAACTAATATTCAAGGTACTAGTGCTGTAGCTTTTTCTGGTTTTCAAAATGTGCTAGCTCGTGACAGTCAAGATCCAAATGATCCTGGGTTCTTACGTTCATCTTCATTTGGCTCAAAACTTCAAAATGCTGGTGGAGTGTTTGGAACAGGCGGGCCTCGCGCATTTCAATTTGCATTCCGTTTAAGCTTTTAAGTCTATTCAATAAAGTAAAGCCAAGGTTTTTGTTTCTTGGCTTTACTTACTCTCAAGTCTTATCATTTTACCTATTAGCTGATAAATTCTCAAATATTTGCGTAATAGGTTTATTTTTAAACTAATTCATATTAACATTATTGTTTTCTAGTCTTTGCTGATAATAAGAAGTTAGTTTGTTTATCTCAGTACCCTTCTGTTTTTTAATCTTATTAAAATGTTTAACTATAAATTTTTACGATATAAGTACGAAGTATATTTGCAGAAAGATTATCATTAAGTATGTTAAAAACAAGTTATAACGAACCAATAAATATTATTGGTGCTGGCTTAGTGGGAACACTTCTTGCTATTTATCTCTCTAAAAGAAATTACAAAATTAATATCTACGAACGACGACCAGACCCTCGGTTAATGACACTTAATTCTGGAAGATCTATTACTGTCACTATTTGTACTAGAGGTTGGAAAGCATTAGAACAAGCAGGTTTAGATATCAATTATATAAAATCTTTTACAGTACCATTGCCAGGCCGTATTATTCACTATGAAGATGGTACGACATCTTTTCAACCCTATGGGGCAAAGGGTGAAGCTTTATATGCTATTTCACGTAATAAACTTAATGACATATTACTAGAAGCTCTAGACAAAAAACCTAATATAAAGATGTTTTTTAATAAAAAATGTATTGATGTAAAACCAGAAGAATCTATTGTTGAACTAGAGGACTATAAAAGCAAAAAAAATTCATATATAAAAGGTCACCCTATTATTGCTACTGATGGTGCTTTTTCCAGTGTAAGAAGCTCTATCTTAAAAAGAGAAAAATATTTTGCCTACTCTCATCAAACTAGTGATTATGCTCATAAAGAATTATTAGTCTCCAAAGAGTTAAATAAAAAACTATTTATAAATCATGACGGTTTACATGTTTGGCCAAGAGGAAGAGTGTTAATTTTAATTTTTCCTTGTTCAGATGGTTCATCTGGATGCAGTTTGTTTATGCCAGTAGAAGGAGAAAACTCTTTTGGTTCATTAAAAACAGAAAAAGATTTGATGGATTTTTTTGAAAAATCAGCCCCTGATTTACTAGGTCTTTTTCCTAGTCTAATTGAACAGTATTTTTCAAACCCTATATCCTACTTATACTCTATTAAGTGTTATCCTTGGTCTTATCAGGACAATTTTATTTTACTTGGAGACGCTGCTCATGCAATGGTTCCTTTTTTGGGTCAAGGAATGAACTCTGGTTTTGAAGATTGTATGGTTTTTGATGAGTGTTTAGATTCTTATGGAAACAACTGGGCGCAAGTACTTAACCATTTTTCGGCTTTACGCAAACCTAACTGTGACGCAATTACAGATTTGTCTCTACAACATTTTGTAGAGCTTGCAGAACTAATCAAAAATCCTAGTTTTTTAATTAGAAAAAAAACTGAAGAACGTCTTTTTGCTAAATATCCTAGCCTATTTATTCCTCCTCATTACCTTATTTCATTTACTGACCTTGCTTATATAAAAGCTAAAGAAGCTCAATCTACACGAGACGAAATTATTGACAAAATTATGTCTAACTTAAAATCCAATAGCGATTTGGACATAGATAAAGCTATAGACGACTTTGTTATTTCTACAAAATT
>JAHFUF010000214.1 GCA_023265235.1 Blastocatellia bacterium | reverse complement strand
TGTAAGCGAGCATAACCAGAGAGCACATTTACTGTACTATGAGTATTACTAGAAATTATGTGTATTGGACGTTCTTCTTTTCCAGAAAGCTTACCAATAAAATCTGCAATACGTTGGCACCATTTCCTAGCTGGCCCAAGCGAATTGACGTTACTAAAAGCTCTATGCATCCTAACAAAAATAGTTGGTAGGTGTTCGCCAATATATTGTAGTCTAATAAAAAGCTCTCCATCCCATTTATAATCTAGCAAGCGTAAAGATTCTTCCGTAGTCCCTAGATCAAAAGCTAGCCGTGCCATTAAGCGATTACGACGTTCTACTGATACCTGTAATCCTGCGGCAGCAACTTGCCGAATCTCGTCTAGCAAAGGCCGTCCAGCTAGTAGGCGATAAATTTTTGTTGCTTCAATAAAATAGCTAGTTAGAATCGACATTAAATCTAGGAGTTCAGTAAGTTCTTCTCTTACAACAATTATAATTGTCTCTGGGCCAATCTTAAAAGAAGCTCTTCGTCGTGATGGAGAGCGCAGAGGGTTAATTCCTGGTTGGGCAGAAAAATTATTTGGTACGCTTTTTTGCAGTAAAATTTCGCGTACCTCATGAATACCTTCTGGTAGTCTAGCAGTAGAGTATAGTACTGCATCAACATCTATTACTTCTGTTTTTTCACAGTGGCGATGTAGGCTAGGATGCATTTTTTGAAATGCTGGGACAAGCTGCGCAATATCAAAAAATCCTTTTAATGTTCCATGTCTAACTTCCACTTCAAACCATTCTATTGCTTCTTGTGTTGCTTCATTCATTGAATTTTTCCCTTCAGCTAACAACTTATTTGTTTTCTATCTTAAAATAAACAATTATTTAGGAAAATACTTTTGGCTATAATAACAAAAAGCGGGCTAACATTGCCCGCTTTTCTATAAAATAAGTTAAATTTTTTTGCTAATTAAAATCACGTAAACTAAAAATAAAGGTAGCGGAAGTTCCATTAGCACTAACCACCAACGTGTTTTGACTTGCCTTTAAGTTTGCTTTCTTTCTTGCTCCTTTAATTGTTAGAGTACTATCTGTTTGCCCTATTACTCTGTTACTTAAGTCTTGACCATTAATCATTACTCTTACACCACTAGAACCAAAGCCTTGTCCTACAACAAAAAGTAAATTTTTTTCCCTAACCACAGAATTAATTATTACTGTGCGATCAATTGTTAAATTAAAACTAGATTCTGATATAAGACCACCAGAATCTATTGCACGAACAGTAACTCTTCCTCCCTGATCAATAGACCTAGGAGAAAAAGTTAGTATTGCACCATTTACATCATTACCAACATTTACTAAAGAAAGAGGTGCAGTTGGAACAGAAAACCTTAGAGCATCACCATCTGGATCGCTAGCGCGGACAGTTACTCTTAATGTGTCTGCAACTCTTACTCTTTGATCAGGTATGGTAGCAATCATTGGTGCACGATTAGTAGCTGTTACAAAAATAATAAATGAAGCACTAGAAAATAAATTAGAACTATTTGTCGCTGTAACTGTACAAACACTTTGGCCAACATCTGAGGCTTGTGGAGAAACTACTAGAGTTAAACCCATTATAGAAACAAAATTACCTCGGTCACATTTAATGGTTAAAGTAAGGGGTTGACCTTGAGGATCAGTAACATTTACATTTACTCTAACAGTTTTTCCTGTTTCAACCGTAACATCTGGAACAACAAAATTAGGCTGAATTTCATCGTCTATGGAACTAGGAAAACTACCAGTTAAAACAATGTTGTTTTCTTGATAAACACTAATGTTTTTAATCGTTTTGACAAAATTAATCTGTTTAGGGAGAGGCTGAATTTCATCTAATTCACTCTTATTTGTTTGTGAACTATAAGAAAATTCAATCACTCCATTACTATCACTTTGTTTAGTATCAATATCCATTGAATCAACAACTAAACGATATTCTGTATTAGGCTCTAAATCCGTAGCAATAACTTGAAACCTTTGTATTAACTTCTTGCCTGTTTTAACAAAAGTTTTAGCTATACCAGAACTGTTTTGAGAATCAACTGGTTTTAATGTAGTTATTCTTTTTTGAACTTTTGGTTTCTCATTAGCTAGAGTTATATTTGAGTTTCCTACTACTAAAAGCATCATCAATGCAATAATGCTCGCAAAAATGGCTCTTAACATAATTTCCTCCTATATAATTACAAATATTGGTTAAGCTTTATTTTGTTGTCTAATACAACAACTGAAATTCTAAAGCTTACTGCTAATAGTGTCTATTTGAGAAATTTGCACTTAGACTAGCAAATTCATTTTTTTTCGCTAAAACATACTTACTTTGCTAAAAAAATTTAATATAAATGTATTTGAAACCAGGCCATCAACAGTAACAACTACTTTGTTAGCACCTTTTTGAAGCCCAAATTTCTTTTTGTTACCTTTTAACATAATTTGGTTATCTGTTTGACTACTTATAAGTGAGCTTATGTTTAAGCCATTTACACTCACTATTGCACCAGATTTACCAAAACCACTACCATTAATAGTTAAATTAGGTTTAACAAATGAGGCTGAAGTTATTGCTATCATTTGGCCTGAGCCTACTAGAAGCCTTACAGCATGGTGTTGTGTATCTGCAATTAGTAAATCGCCTTGAGCATTAAAATGTATTGCTTCAGGAAAACCAAGACTAGAATTTGTAGCTATGCCATTATCCCCATTTAGAAATACTGGATCTTTGCCTTTAGGATTAGCTCTACCATCATCTACTTCTTCTTCTGGAGAAAATTCACCATTGCCTGCAATTGTGGTTATAACGCCTGTTTTTGCATCAACTCGACGAATACGTAGATTATTTGTGTCAGCAATGAAAATATTACCCGCACCATCTATTGCTATACCTTCAGGGTTGCTTAAACTAGCACTAGTAGCTAGTCCATTATCACCACTAAAACTAATTTGACCATTCCCTGCTACTGTAGAGATAATTCCAGTTTTTATATCAACTCGACGCACACGATTATTATCAGCATCAACAATAAAGATATTACCATTGTTATCTAAAGCCACTCCAACAGGATTAAATAAAGAAGCATTAGCAGCTGGGCCTCCATCACCGCTAAAGCCGCTAGTTCCTTTACCTACAACAGTGTTAATTGTACCTGTTTGGCTATCAACTCTGCGAATACGCTCATTAAAAGAATCCGCAATAAAAAGGTTGCCTAAATTATCAACTGCTACATCACCAAAAGTAAAGTTAAAATCTAGGCTAGACTCTTTAGCTAACCTCCCATCACCATCAAAACCACTAGCACCATTTCCAGCTACTGTAGTAATTATGTTAGTTGTGCTATCAATACGCCTAACACGGCTATTACCAGCATCAACAAAAAAAATATTATTATTTTTATCTATAGTTAAACCTGTAGGTGAGGAAAGACCTGCATTGATAGCCAAAGCACCATCACCACTAAACTCATCTTTTCCGTTTCCTGCAAAAGTAGTAATTACCCTTGTTTTGCCATCAACTCTGCGTATTCGGTTATTTTTAGCGTCAGCAATATAGAAATCCCCGTTTTTATCGCTAACTACGGCTGCAGGAGATGATAATCTTGCACGATTAGCTAATCCATTGTCTCCAACAAACCCATCTAATCCATTACCTGCTACTGTAGTAATTTGCCCAGCAGTTGCTTGAGTAGAAATAGTTTTTAGAACACTTGTATCAGAATTTATTTTACCTATGCTAAAGCTTGAAAATGCCAAACTAGTGCTGTTATGCAGTTCTTTAACCCCTGTATCACCGCCTTTTGGATTGTTAAAAGCAGGAAGCTGTACAGTTACAGTTGTAGCCAAAGAACGTACTAAAGTTCCATCGCTATTTCTACCTAAAATTATAATTAAAAAAGTAGTGGCAGGTGTTTCTGCAGAAGTTGATACTGTAACTGTAGCTACTCCAGGTGTAGAGATACTTCTATCAGAAAGCTCTGCTTGAGTAGTTTGGTTTCTTAATGAAGTAATAACTGTGCTTAAGCCAATACTTCCTGTAAAACTCCCAACAGCTGCAGCGTTAATTGTAATAGTAGCTCTGTCCCCTGACCTGATTGTTTGTGTGCTTGGTGTTGCAGTAAGGGTAAAATCCGAGCTAGTACCATTAAGTATAATATTGATATTTTCTCGTACATCTCCAGCCGCTACTGTAATTTGTGTACTAGCAGTAGGATTATCTGTTGATGATTCACCTTCATTATAAAATTCTGGGACACCTGCTAGTTTTACTGGAGGAAGTACTCCAACTCTTGAACCACCACTAAAACTATCTCTTATTTCTTCTACTTCAACTGTATAAGTACCTGGAGGCAAACCTCTTACTTCATAAAAACCTTTTACGTTTGGATCTGGAGAACCCGCAAAGGCATTAGTATAATTGGTAAACATTGTGCCAGAAACAGTAGCTACAACTATGGCAGGATCACTAGTATTTCTTATTACAACATTTGCTCCTTCAAATTGAGTTTGCCCATCTGGAAAAAAGACACGACCACGAATTGTTGCTGTTGTAGAAGCCAAATTATCAGCAGGATAAAGCCTTGACATTGCAAGTTGATCATCAAGCCCAAAAGCCCTATTCATAACACTTACAGGAAACATCAAAGGCTGTAAAGTATTAAAATCTCCTCGATTGGTTTGAGTATGAATTACACCTAAAAAATGTCCTACCTCATGAGTGATAGTAAGACGATAAGTAGCAACTTCAGCATCACTATTTATGACTGTACCATTAAGTACAATATTGCCCCTTAAAATTTCTCCCGTAGTAGGATTAAATCTATTAAAACCGGCAAATCCTCTGGTTCTTTGTGCTGCTCCTTCACCTAAAACCAAGTTAGTGACACTACCATCATCATCAAAAATAACTGGATTTACATCAGGAGCTTGAGAGTCAACAAACTGCATATAATTTGCTCCTGTTATATCCATTGGAAGTTGTGCTTCCATAAAAGAAAGTTTGCTAACTGTAGGAAGTGCAGGCCAAATATTTGCTCGCTCATTAACTAACATCCGTGCTTGGTCATTAGAAAGCACTGTACCTAATCGGCCTTGATCCATAGAAAGAACTATAGGAAATTTTCTCCAAGAAAGAGGTTGACCTGTTTTTGAAAACCTAATTGGATTATCAGCTTGTGTGTTTGAGCCAAGTAAGGTGACTAGTGCAATTAGTAATATAGTGATAAAAAGAGTGCGATTTATTAAAATTTTCATGTAAATTTCTCCATACAGAATCTTGTTAAAACAAAGTGATTATTTGGCAAACTCTTGGATTAAAAGCAAAAAGTCATGGTAGCTTACTGTGCCTTTGCGACTAGTTAATAACTTACGAATAGAGCTATGCATACTTGGGCGAGACTTTACTCCATCAAAGAGTAAATAGTTACCTGCTCCATTAATAAACTGACGTTCACCTGTTTTAGCATCATTCTCAATATGAAATTTCCCTTGTTCTAAGCCAACTGGACTAGTAAAACCAACTCGGCTTTCTGGATAGAGAAATAATAAAACTTCTTCTTTTTCTTTGTACTGAGGCATATCAGCAATAACTTCTTCTTTGCCTCCATATTGCATAAAGGTAAACTCTTGATTTGGCTTACCTTTAAGAGCTTTAGCCACTTTAACTGTAATGTAAGTAACTGAAACATTGGTATATTGTGGGTGATGACCTTGTTTAACTTTAACAACTTCTCCTACTACAATTTTTTCAGAAGCCTTTACCATATCCTCAATATTAACTGGTAATGCAGCTTGGGCTTTTGCTGCGATAAATAGGCCGAGTATCATTAACATTGCAGCTAGTAAACTGCTTATTTTCATAAGTTTCTCCCAAAACGTTATTAGTGAAAATTTTTAGAAGTTATCAGCTCTAAAATAGTTGCCAAAAATCATATCAAATCTATCACAGGGTCAAGAAAGAACTACAGGGCTGTTTAAAAGTCAGATAATACCAATTAAAGAAAGAGCAAACCAAGGGTTAGCAGCAAAAGAGCGACAAGTAGAAGCAATATTAGAAAAACCAGAGAAACGGAAAAAGCCAATAACAAGGTTACGAAAACAAGCCATAAGCTCAGCAATGGTGCCAAACCGAACTTGGGAGCGATACTCATCAAAAGTAACGCCCCTACACCAATGAGAATGGTTTTCAACAGACCAATGCCCCTTAGATATGGCTAAGAGAGCTTCTTCATTAGCTTTAGTGTTAGATAGGCTAGTAATACCGAAAACAACATACGGTGAGTAAAACCAGTATCAACGATATAATTATTATTGAGCGTACCTCAAGTTAGTGATGTTATTTTGTTGCCAATCCTTATTGCGAAACTAACAATCTGAAGTAAGGTTATTTTGCGACAAAATTTTGTAAACATTTTGCTTCATCAAATCAGCATCTGCAATTTCTAACAAATCTAAAGCTAGCTGCTCTAAAGTATTCACGTTGTCTATCTGCAAGATTTGTTCTTTGAGGTCTAATAAAGGAAAACGTTTAGCCATTAGTTTTATTACCATATTAGCCGCTTCTACAATTTGGCCTTCCTGATGGCCTTCTTGACGACCTTCTTGACGACCTTCTTGACGACCTTCTTGAAGTCCTTCATTAAGAATAAATTGATAGAAGCTAGAACGGCGCAATTGTTCAAGTGGAATCATCCCACCACCTCCAATAATTTCTAGAATCTGTTGGTTAGTATAACGCAACCCTCCTAAGAAAAAGAAATGTAAACTTAGTTCTTGGCGTCGTCTTTCATTAGCAATGGCTTGGATTCTTTGAGCAGTGATTAAAAAATCCCCTAGAGAACCTGCCATCAAAGGAACAAATGGCAAAATATTTTCATAAATCTCCTGCAAGGAAACCCACGACTTTAGGCGTGGGAGGAATTGCAGTCTTGCTTTGCGCTAAGTAAGAATAACTCCGTTGCGGAAGGGTAAAATTTAGCTAAATTATAACTAGTTTGTAGACAAATCATGAACAAATCATAAGTATATTTTTAACTATAATTTACTACTAATTTGATAATATTTCTTACCTTTCCGCAACGCAGTAAGAATAAGAATAGCCGTCGCAAGAATGCAAAAGTGTGAAATACTTATGGTTAATGCCTTGAATGGTAGTTTTGCCGCATGTAACATTGAAAGACCCACTAGCCCTAACAGCAACTTTACCAGTGTAAGCACCTATTTTCTTGCCAGAAGTAACTAAAGCCTTGACCATATCTCCTGTTGCAAAGCCAAAGAACCTTTTTCCAGCTTTAGCTTTTGTACGAGGAAATCCAAACTTATCCATTAAACACATTTGCCTAGTTCCATGTCCAGTAGCCTTTATTTGTAATGGGTTAACTTTTCTAATGTCTAGCTTTGATGGAGTGCTACTACCTACACAAGCAGCATCTATCCAATGTGCTTTTGGTAAGCCTTGTAAGGTGCGATTAAACTTGGTTAGCCCTCCGCTATCCGTTTCTAATGGCAAACCTGAAGCTTTTAACCTATTGTATAATTCCCATCTAGTTGTATTTACAGCAGCAGCATCTTTTAGTGGAAGTCTTGCTTGTACTTGAATTTTAGGAAACCCAAACTCAGTAGCTGTTTTACTACCTTTTTTCTGGTTGCACTTTTCACAAGCTAAAGTTAGGTTTGTTACACTATTACTTCCACCTCTACTCCTTGGCACTATATGTTCTATTTGCAATGGCAAACCAG
>JAHFUF010000213.1 GCA_023265235.1 Blastocatellia bacterium | reverse complement strand
AGGTGTAGCCCTAATCCTATTCTAGCCAATCAGCTAAATCTTTCTCAGACATAAGATCAAATAAAGCTTCTCCTAATTCTTCTAGCCTTTCTACTGGTAACGCTTCTATCTTATTTTGTATTTTCAACGCAACAACACCAAACCTCTTTTTCACTAGACGTAAGATTAGGGCTAGCCCTTCTTGCTTTTTTCCTTGTTGTAAACCTTGTTGTAAACCTTGCTGGATACCATCTTCCATCCAAGAAGTAACAATTTGCATAACTTGCTCCTTATCAAGTAAAAGCTTAGGTTAAAAGCTTCTTTCATTGGCGGGAGGAAAGTAAATGATTAAAAACCAATTTATCAAAAGTTATTCCATTTGCCTCACAACGGTTACGAACCTTTTCTTCTAAATCTGCCACAGCCAGTCTACCGCCAACATGCCCGTTGACTACTTCTTGAATAAAATCTCGTATCTTTGCTCGTTGCACTCGTGGACTTATTTTTGCTCCTAGTAGGGTACTAGCATTACGCAGAGATTTAGCAAAATAAGCAAAGCTACGAACATTTTCGGGAGAGCGATTAACAATTATTTTCATGTTGTTTTCTATAGTCTCAAAAGGCATATCTTTTATTTGTTCATATTGATTGCGATCCATTTGTGTCCATTCATTAGATGTTAAGTCTTGATAAATCTTCATCACTCTATTTTCATGATCAGTCATCTTTTTTAAATCATGATCATGATCTTTAATGGTTGACATTATGTCAGAGTCTGATCGAAATGATTTTGTGGGTTGTCCTGATAATTTGGCGTTTTCTGACATTGTGTCAGGCTCTGACAAATTGTCAGCCTCAGGTAGAAATACTTCAAATGTAAGTCCTCCTGCTTTGCCTAAAAAATGGCGATTAGTACGACGAATAAGCCCGCGGGTTTCTAGAGAATTTAATGCACGAAAAACTGTTCGATCTGTTAAGTTTACTGATCCTGCTAACTTACCAGCACTAACATAACAAGTGTTTTTGCCAAAACCATAGGAGAGAAAATAAAGCCATAGATAAACTACGAACTCGCTATTACTAAGAACTGGCAAGAGTCCTTTTAAGACATAATTGGGGATTCGCAGTTCTCCGCGAACTAAAGGAACTCGAGTTGGTGCTGAAATAATAGCAGTGTCTGACTTTATTTCAGGGTCTGACTCGATCATAGGCACAGATGAAGAAAAGTCAGCCTCTGACTTTATGTCAAGTTCTGATCGCGCTTGAGATCGGCTTTTAGGCTGATCTTTAAGAGTACTAGATCGATCACTTGATCTTTGATCGTGATCTTTTGATCTAGAAAATTGATCATTTATTGATCGAAGATCAGATTCTTCTAAAAATAGTTTTGGAGTATTTGATTCCCTTTCACCAAAAGAAGACTCTGACATAATGTCAGGGT
Organism: Blastocatellia bacterium; assembly: GCA_023265235.1. Lineage (GTDB taxonomy): Bacteria > Acidobacteriota > Blastocatellia > Chloracidobacteriales > JADJPF01 > JADJPF01. Next base: position 6,354 of record JAHFUF010000213.1, on the reverse strand, counting down.
CTGAACTTCTGTCAGCATATGTCGATTTGTCAGAGTATGACATAAAGTCAGAGGCTGGTTTTATGTCAGGGGCTGACTTTCTGTCAGAGTATGACACAAAGTCAGGGTCTAATTTTTGTGCCGCTTGTTCTTTTAAGCCATCAATAATGGGTTTAATAGGGTGAAATAGTTTTTTTGACCAAGCATCTACTTCTGGATCTATCTGAATATCAAATTTCTTACGCGCAGAACGCTTAGGTTGTGAGCTAGCAGAACGTTTTTTAGGGGTTTGTGTCATGACTTATCCTATTTTTTACTTTTTGACCCTATTACTTCTAATTTACGTGTGGGTAAAGAAAGACGTTTTAAGACTTCTTCTGTAAACTCTGCATAATTATGTGCATTAAGAGCACGAGGTTTATATTGAGATAAAATAGACTTATAAGCAAAAGCTTCTATTAATCGAGTGTTTTCAAAAATAATTGATTCAAAACAAAGCTCACCAAACTCACGTCTAATGCTAGCATCTGCTTCGGCACTAACATTTTTGCGATTATCAAACCTAGTAGTAACTACACCAAGCATTTCTAGCTTACTATTTAGACCATTTCTAATATTAGCAAAAGTTTCTGTAAAGTCTGAAACCCCTTCTAGGCTCATATATTCAGCCGCTAGAGGTGTAATAACATGAGTTGCCGTAGTGAGATCTAAGGTTAAAAGCGGCCCAAGGCTTGGTGGTGTATCAATAATAATAAAATCATATCTAATTTCACGAGACTCCATTTCTGCCAGACCAGAGCGCAACAACGTTACTTTATCTGCTTTTGCTTGCTCAAATTTAGCTACAGAAATATGCGAAGGGATCATGTCTAGGTTTTCGATACCTGTTTCAAAAATACAGTCTTCTAGTGGGTAAATAACAGGCTTTTGTTTTAACATCTGCCTAGCAGAACCGCGTTTTTCAGGTGCCACCTCATAGAGTAAAAAGGTTGCTAAATGTTTATTAGTAATTTGGTCAGTTGCCATTAAATAAGAGGTAGCATTTTTTTGTGGATCAGAATCAATCAAGAGTGCACTATAACCACGTAAGGCAAGTTCACCAGATAGGTTTACACTAGTGGTGCTTTTCCCTACACCTCCTTTCTGATTAGCAATTGCAATAATAATAGGTGGCATAAAAATATCTCCAGTAGAAAAAGCCAAACGCCGTACTATCGTTGATTCTTGCCACAGAACAGACGAAGCACGGCGTTTGGCGGAAAAATGATGCCAAAAGTTATAATTTTTACATCTGTTCTGTGGCAACGAGCATTATATATAGGGTTAGCTTTTAGAATCAAGCTATATATAGTAGTGTGAAGTGTTTAATTATTAACTGAAGTAAATAAATAAGTTATTATTTTTGTGATAAAATTTTTATAAAATACTAGATCTCGCTTGATCTATGAAAATACATTGGTTAGTGTAAGATGAGTTAAAAATCATAAGTAATATTTATAACACTAGCTATAGCCTATTACCACCACTTTGTTTAGCATTACTAGTATATAGCGATTTGTAGTGCGCAATATTACTAGGATAATTTTAAAGGGTTTTCATTTTTGAGCAGGTATAAAATAGATAACTATTTAGCCAAAAAATCAGCCAAGTAGCAAATCTTTACTACTTGGCTGATCAATCTGAGGATCTTATGATTTTACTAGTCTGCAAAATTAGCAATAACTTACTTTGATATTGTTTCAACTCTTTGAGTTTGTTGTTGAGCACGCTTGATTGCAGATTCACTAAAACAAGGTCTACACCAACCATATAAAAAACCTTCAATCAAATGAAAAGCTACTGAGTCTTCGTCTGTAACCGAATGATGACACTGCTTACATTCCCATAAAACTGATTTTGATAAAATTGACATATAGTACTCCTAAAAATAAAAAACTTTGTTAAATAAAATGATTGATTTTATGTTGGCTTAAACGCGACAAAGGTTGTAGGGTTCCAAAACTTATTAATGAAAATTTTTCTTTTGTACAATACACAAAAATTTATTAATTGAATGGGACAACATAAAATAAAAATAGCCTCATCATAACAAAATAACAAAGCTTTATCCGCTCCTAAAATAGCCAAAACAAATAGAAACTTTATGAGGTATTTTTATGATTAATAAGACTTTTAATAAGACTTTTAATAAAACCTTGATTTTACTAGTGCTAATGCTTGTTTGTTTTCCTAGTAACTCCTTTGCTACAAAGAAAAAAGCTAAAAAATCATATAGCAAGAATATACAAATAACAAAAGTACATTATAAAACTAAACATATAGCAAAACTTCGTCACTTTGTTCCAGTTAATGGGGTTCTATTTCAAACACTAAAAGGCGATATTTTACTTGAACAAAATTCCCAGCAATATTTTAACCCTGCGTCTGTAATGAAAATTGCTACATCATTTATTGCATTAGAGAAATTAGGCTATGACTATCGTTTTAATACAAATATTTATACTAATGGTAAAATAGACCAAGAAGGCAGTCTTAATGGCGATCTAATCATTGTTGGAAGCGGTGATCCAGCAATGTTTTCTGAAAATGTTTTTTTTATGGTTGATAATCTATCTCATTTAGGGGTTAAAAAAGTAACAGGCGATTTACTAGTAACAACACCCTTTTATTTAAATTTTGATTCTCCCCAACATTCTATACTTGAAATAAAGTCTATTTTTAATGGCAGACACTGGACAAAACCCCTACAAGAGGCTTGGACTCGCTATACTCAAGAGCAAAACAAACCTGATGCCACTTTTTCAGGGGTTGAAATTGAAGGGCAAGCACGGGCTATTTCTCTAGAAGACCTACCTACAGAAAAACAATTGCTATTAACACATCAATCTAGGGCATTATCAGATATATTAAAAATACAAAATGATTATTCTAGTAACTTTATGGCTGAGGCTATTGGCCGTCAAGTTGGTGGCCCAAGGGCAATTGAAAGCTTTCTGGTAGAAAAAGTTGGTATTAATGCAGATGATGTAAAAGTGGTTTCAGCTTCTGGGCTAGGAGAAAATAGAATAACTCCTAGTGCTGCCCTAAAACTACTAAGACGATTTTATGAGTCAGTTAATCGAAATGGTAAAAGGCTAGATGAGCTACTTCCTGCGGCAGGGGTTGACGAAGGGACATTAGATGAGCGTTTTACCGAAGAGCTACGAGGCAGTGTAGTAGCAAAAACTGGTACTTTAATGCGCCAACATGCTAGCGCGTTAGTCGGTGTAGCTTACACCAAAGAAAAAGGCCCAATCTTTTTTGTTTTATTAGATAAAGACGAAGTAATTCATGCACGTCGCCACCAAGACCAACTAGTAACAGATATGATTTATCAATATGGAGGCCCTTCTCCTACACGTAGCATTATTAACGGTTTTGAAACTCGGCCTAAAGTTATAATCACTCAATCTATTCCATTTGTTGAAAGACCTAGGAAACCTTGATAGTGATTAGCTTTGGCCAACATTTATGTAGTCTAAAAATGGCGTTGGTCATCGTTTCGGCCAAGGTTGGTTGATAGATCCAGATCGAGTTGCTGGTTTATTAAATTTTAACCTTATTTTTCAATTAGTTACGGGTTACTTAAAAAATACTAAGCCACTTTCTGGGCTTGAGGTGGCCGAAACGATGACCAACGCCCTAAAAATCAGTAATGTTTCTCGAAAGTATATAATAATGTATCTGATTACTAGCTGTTATCAATATATTATAAATGCTTAATTTCTTCTATTAGGTCAAAATTTATTGTTGGGTCTTGGTTTTTATAGTCAATTAATAATTCTGCCATTGCTTGATACTTAGTGTTTAGAGATATAGTAGACGAACAAGGATATCCAACGGCTTTATAGGAAAATGCGCCTAGAGTTTTTTCTTGAGTCTTTTCTTGTATGTCAAATAAATAACAATGACCAAAATCTGTAGTTGGGTGTTTTGAACATTGATCCCAAAATAGAAGTGGGCTAAGAGGCAGTAAAGTTTTTTGGGTAATATTTAATAGATAAGGAGACTCTTCAGGAAAGTCTACAACACTCTTAAATTCATATGTTTTAAGAAATGGGGGACAACCGTGAGTTAACCGAAAAAGCCCTTGATATTGTTTTGAATTAGCAAACCTTTGTCGTTTAACTTGTTCAAAAACACCTAGTAGGTTATTGTCAAATACTTTCTGACTTATGTTTGCTAAAATTCGCACTATTCTGAGCAGATCTACTTGATCGTCACTTACTTTCTCGTGTTTTTGCTGTGCCACAAAATCAACTGCTTTATCTATGTCTTTAAAGAATTCTTCAGATACAAGCTCTTGGTAAGGTAAACTGATAGTAGCTGTCTTACTAGTTTCATTAAGACAATCTTTGAGAAGTTTCCACAAGGGTCCAGCAGATCTTTGTGTAAAACCTTTAAAATAGCGTGATGTTTCTTTACCTTTTTTTACGCAATACTCCAAATAAGTTATGTAGGCAGCTATAGCTAATGCTGCTTCAATAAATTCTCTAGCTCGTTTAGGGAGTTGTGTTTTATCGCTTTGACTTAAATAATTTCCTAATGGTGCCGCCAATGGGTATGGTAAAGTAGAAACTAAATCGCTTAGTTCTTTCCAAGATTTTTCTGTAGCTCGCGTTTCAAAAATCTTTATCGCCGCGGAATTTACAAATGATATAGAAGTATTGCTTGTGCCAAAATCAAACCCAACATAAGCCTGACTTTGTTTTGCAGTTTGTCCATATGTCATGTCAAGATAGAAAGGCTTTCCTTCTTTAATTATATCTTCTCCTTCCATACGGCCTTTTTTATAAATAAACTTAGGAATTGCTGTGCCATCTTGTTTAACAATTAATTGTAAATATATATGACTATCAAAAGAACAATTAGCAGGAGTAAATAAAGTATGTTCTTCTATATTTTGAAGACTTTGAATATCTTGAGTATCAAAACTTGAGCGTAGAAAATAATAATCCAAATTTCTTCTTGGAGGTTTAGCAAGTCTAAATTTCCATTCTAAAGGTTTATCTATAAGACCTCTGAGAATACTAGCAGATGGTAACAAAACACCTGAAATATTATGTGTTGAAAAGCTTGTATTTTTGGGTACAAATCTTTCAAGTTGTTCGCCTTTATTATCTGGATCAAGAACAAGACATAATCTGTTATATGTTGTTGTCGAAAAATCTCCACCTTGAACATAAAAGCGTCTAGCACATTCTACTGCTAATCCTTTAGCCACAACTTCTTGGAAGTCATCTATTTGTATTATTTCTGCATAACTTAATTCTTGGTCAAAATCTCTTCTTAAAAGCTTTTCCAGCCATTTTATGTTTGCTGAACCTCCTGAAAGTAAAACTATTGATATAGAAGTTCCTTGTAGTTCAGCTCTGGCACGTTTAATTGTTTCAGATATTGTTGGGTTGAGGTATTGTTCCCATATGTCTTTAATAAACATTTGCCTTAAGTCCTTGGCTGATAACCTACAACTTTTAGTAGAGCTATTATTCTTAAAAGGATCTTCTGGTAATGAGACTGGCACAACAGAAGAAATATTTGCATCTAATTCCCAGTCTGTAATAGTTCTACAAAGAGATAGTTTAGGAGTATCAATTACATATATAAGCTCATGAAAATTTTTAATAAAATGTTTATAGTCTTCTTGGCATGTTGATAAATCTAATTCATTTTTCCTCCATTTTTTATAAAGATCCAAAGCTCTTCTAAACTTTGGCATATCTTGTTTTGGAATAATATTATTTTGAAAAAGGTTTATTGCAATTTGTTGGTTAATGAAAAAACCGCCAATAGGGATAGATTTTGCAGCAAGAGGTTTTGAGTTTTTCCCACTTTGGCTTATATCTCCATCTTTAGTAGTTTCTATTATGCAAGTATCAAAAGTCCCTCCTCCAAAGTCGATAACTAAAACATTATGTTTTGTTCTTTCAGCAACTAAAGGGTGTCGTATTCCATACCTATAGTATTGAAAAACAGCAAAAGGTTCTGGTAGAAAGTCAATATTTTCAAAGTCAATATTTTCAAAATCTTCACCTATTAACTTTCTGTCCAATATCCTAACCAAGTTTTTGCGAAAATTTGAAAGCCATTCTGGTAAGACTAAATCTGTTTGCATAGATAGTGGTTCTGCAACTAATATGCTAGTTCCTTTGCTTGTTGCATACATTAACCACTCATTTATGTGACGTAATATAGCTCGAAAAAAATCACTTGTAATTACAATACCTTCGCCAAAAAGGTGTAGATGACAGAGAGAGGTTTCTTTAGTAGATTTGGTGTGTCATAACATCATCAACTAAAAGGAAACCCCAGTCGCAATGAACATTTTAGCATTTT
>JAHFUF010000212.1 GCA_023265235.1 Blastocatellia bacterium | reverse complement strand
TTTCTAGAAAAGAAGCTCGCCCAGTCCCAAAAGCAGTATCTGAGAGCGTGCGAGTCTTTAGCCAGAGTTAGGCGGTTATCGCTCAATTGTCCAGAGATGAGCCAAGACTTTACCCAAGATCAAAGCTTGGTAATGTAATTTTTAGTACTACCAAATCTAAGAAATAAAGTGTAATTAATGATATACTTAGATTTCCCTATTAACTAGCTAATGAGAAAGAAGGTTATTTATGAAAATAAGTTCAGGTATTGCTTTGATGATGTGTTTCCTGTTTTTATATTTTGCTGGTATTCCAATTATGAAAAAAGCTCCTTCTGAACAATCTGATCAAATTGATAAATACATTGAAGAGCAAATGCACAACTTACAGATCTCTGGCCTTTCTCTTGCAGTAGTAAAGGATGGCGAGAGCATAAAAGCACGTGGTTATGGGTTTGCTAATATTGAACTCCAAGTGCCAGCTAGTGAAGCTAGCATCTATCAGATTGCCTCGGTCACAAAACAGTTTACGGCTACTGCCGTAATGATACTGGTAGAAGAGCATAAAATTGGTTTAGATGATAAAATTACCCAATACTTATCCAATTTGCCATTAGACTGGCAATCTATCACGATACGCCATTTGCTCACTCATACTTCCGGGATAGTAAGTTATACGTCCTTACCTGAATGGGATCGAAATTTATATCCAATTAGTAAAGAAGAAATAATGAAATTGGTAGCAAAGTATCCTTTGAATTTTCAACCTGGTAATGCTTGGGATTACAATAACACTGGCTATTTTCTCTTGGGAATGATTATTGAAAAAGTAAGTGGCCAATCTTACAGTGGCTTTCTTAAGGAAAGGATATTTACACCTCTTAATATGAAAGACACACGTGTTAATGATCTTAATAGTCTTATTAAGAATCGGACAAGTGGATATGAACGAACAAGTAGACTAATAAATGCACGCGATTCAGATCCAAGTTGGGGGTATGCAGCAGGAGCATTAATTTCAACCGTAACAGATTTGACTAAATGGGATGCTGCACTGTATACCGAAAAAATATTGAAAAGACATAGCCTGGAACAGATGTGGACACCTGTAATATTGAATAATGGAGAAACTTTTCCTTATGGGTTTGGTTGGGCTATAAATAAAATAAATGGCCATAGAGTAATTTGGCATAATGGAGGTATTCAGGGATTTTGCTCAAGCATATTACGCTTTCCAGATGATCAAGTTACTGTCATTGTGCTTATTAACCAAACCCCTTTACCTGTAGACCAAATTGCTCTTAAGGTTGCTAGTTTTTCGATAAAAGGATTATTACCCCCAGGTTATGAGGTAAATAATGATCATAACTTAAGTCTTTTTATTAACGAGTTTGTAAGAAAATAGTGAATCTTTCTTTAAGAGACTATAAAAAGTGTTCTTACTTTAGATCAATAGTGGTCAAGAAGTGGCTGAAAAAGCCCATCTGTTGAAGCATCCGTAAAATGAGTAGTAACTCTTTATCAGTAAGTGACTTAGGTAAGATTTAACTGTGCTAAAAACACCTTGTAATGGCGCATCTGTTTTGAATGGCCTGAAGGTGAACCCCGACCTTATAACATTGAGATAGTGGATTACCACTAAAAAGAGGTGAGATTATGGCACGCACACCAATACATCCCGGCGAGATTCTCGCGGATGAAATCAAAGAACTGGGCATAAGTGCGGCGGAGATGGCGCGTACTCTACACGTGCCAACCAATCGCATCACCCAAATACTGAAAGGCCAGCGAGCGATCACTGCCCACACAGCCTTGAGGCTTGGTCAATGGTTTGGGACAGGCGCAGAATTTTGGTTGAATTTGCAAAAGTCCTATGAATTGCGCTTGGCAGAACAGACAGTAGGAAAGGAAATTACTCAAACTATCCAGAGGCGAAGCAATACTGCCGAACAGATCGATGGGTCTGTGTAGACAACTTGTTCCTTAGGTGGCAGTAACCTTTTGATGTTCAAAGATCTTGATAGCTGATGAAGTTTGACTATGGTGGTAATGGTTTCTGGGAGTCTAAGTAGTGATAACTTTGACTTATCATTAGTTAGAATTGTGCTATAATACCCTCTCAACCACCTGATAGGACAACACTTTATGGACAATTCTAACCCCCAAGATTTACCCTCAAATAACGATAAAGCTTTAGTCAAAGCAAGCTCTACTAGTTTAGCTACTTTGGCAGACCTTCACACTCAAGCTACGGCCTACATTAAGCAGGCTAAATCAGCTAACACCTGGCGAGCCTACAAAACCGACTGGGCAGACTTTGCTCAATGGTGCGCTTCTCATAGCTTGCCATCATTGCCCGCCACTCCCGCCGCCGTCGCTCTCTATCTAACTGATAGAGCTAGTACTCTGAAACCCGCGAGTTTACAAAGGCGCATCGCTTCTATAGCTCAACACCACATTGGCAACCACCAACCCGATCCTACTAAGTCAGCCGAAGTTAAAGAGACATGGCGCGGGATTAGACGGGCTAAGGGAGTTAGTCAGAACCAAAAGACCCCCGTTTTGATCGAACAACTTAAACAGATTCTTTTCCTATTGCCTCATACTCCCAAAGGAACGCGAGACAAAGCTTTGCTTCTCATAGGCTTATGTTGTGGTTTTCGGCGATCTGAGTTAGTCGCCTTGAACGTGGAAGATATTAAGTATGTGCGCGAGGGTATGATCATTACCTTACGCAAGTCTAAAACCGATCAAGAGAGCGCAGGCCGCGAGATTGGCTTACCTTTTGCCCATAACCCTTTCTTATGTCCCATAGGCGCAGTTAAGGAATGGTTGGCAATAGGAAAGATAAAAGTGGGTGCGATCTTTAGGCCGATCAACCGGCACGGGCAAATCTTAGAGACTCGACTAACTGATCAATCTGTTGCGTTAGTGGTTAAAGAGTATGTGGGAGCTTTGGGTTTAGATGGTAATAACTTTGCGGGCCATAGTCTCAGAGCCGGTCTAGTTACTAGCTTGGCAATGGCGGGCTTGTCGGAAACTGCCATAATGCGCCAAAGTGGACACAAGTCTAGTACCGTTCTGAGAAAGTACATTAGGCATAGCGAGCTTTTCCAAGATAACGCTATTGATAAGCTCAAATTGTAGCTATCTTGTGCGGGAGTTACCGCAATATAAAGATAAACTAGCACAAGATAGAATTAACAAGATATAGATTTGCCCGATTAGAATCAAGACGGTAAACTAAACCCAGAACTTTATATTATATATAAATTAATTAACGATAATTGACAATTATATTAATGAAATACTAAAAAAACGATAAAATTATTGATAACCTGACGGAATCATTACAATTAACCGATTAGAATCAAAGCGGTAACTAGAAACTAGAAAAAGATATTGTAAGCATAGACTTTCCGGGATAACATATAACTGATAAAAATATCAATTAAAAAAATAAAATATCAATTAATTTATAATAAAGATAAACTAGCACAAGATAGATTTGCGTGGTAACTAGATATAGATTTGCACGATTAGAATCAAGACGGTAACTAGAAACCCAGAATTTTATATTATACAAGAATAATTATTAATTATCTTAATTTTTAGATAATAAGTAAATGATATGTAAGCCAAGTATTTGCACTACTTATATAAATTGTACTCCCATTGCTTCGGTTGCTTTCATTGACATCATGCTACTATTTTGAAAAAAAACAATATTTGCATGTTTAAAGAAGAAAAATAATAATTTCTGCTTGACAGTGCCTACTAATTTCTTCTACTCTGTATTATGAATAAAGCATATCTATATAGTAAGTCTTAACAAGTCTTTAACAAATCAAATCAGATGGAGTAACCTTATGCTATTGTCCAAAATAGATAGCTTTTTTCAGAAGAACAATTGAGCAAAATAAAAACGCTCAACATCGTTAAGCAAGCTGTTTAGATGGAGCGTTTTTGGAAGATAAAAACAGTTTTAACTCTGTCAGACGGGGAACGTCAAACATAGTACTAAAACCCAATAACACTAACATAGTACATGTTTTAGCCCCCCAATGACAAGCCCTTATATACTAATGACCTTAAACCAAGGTTAAGGAGAAGTAATATGCTCTGAATAAATACGGTCTTAACGTCGCGAGCCGTATCACCCCTCTATGAAGTGGCGCGGCTTTCTTTTTGGATAGTTAGCTTAACTACCTTAATAGGTAGAGATGTACATATTTCAGGTCGGCCAAGACATCAATATAAACCCCTCTACCCCCTCTTTCCCAACCCACAGGAGTGACCTATGAGTCAAAAGAGACCTTTTGATCCATTGCTTGCTGTTGCAATATTGCAGCTTATCTGTAGCGTAATAGGACTTATCCTTTCTTGGGTGATTATTCATTATCCAAAGTAAAATCCTATTCTATTACCCAGAGCCTACCCTGGCTCTGGGCTTTAATACAACTTTAGCGTCATTGGATGAATCAAGGTGTCTAATAAGTTGTAAGTTGTTCAAAAGCTGCATAAATTATGCTACTGCAATGAATTGTATAACTCTACCATTACAACACTACTATTCTTAATAATCAATAATTTACTACTATCTACCCACACTTGGCGATAGTCTTAAAGCTGCTACTTTCGCTATAGTGGCGACGTTAGATAGTTATACAAGTCACAATAGTAATAACAGTAACAAAATCTTGACTTATTTGGAGTTTGAGGGTTATATTTAGTAACCTAAAGATAGTAGCGTTTTTCTCATTATTGATATGACTGAAAATACTGCACAATGGCTAAAAGTAATAGATGTAGCAAAACTGTTATCTGTTAGTACAGTAACTGTGCATCGTATGGTGCATCGTGGTGAATTGATAGGCCATAAGATTGGTAAGCTAGTTAAATTTAGACCAATAGAGATTGAAGAGTATCTAAAAAATACTCGCATAGATCAGAAAAAGAATCTATGAAGTACTTTAAAATGAATTAGGCGACTATTACTTTTGCCGGTACAGTCGCCTTAATCTTTTTCTTATTCGTTCGATCTTTGATAATTAAATATCAGTTTTGTGCCTTGGATCTTAACACAATTATGGGCAAGTTTGAAGCTTGCCTAGATCTTTAACCTCAAAATGAATTAGCCGACTGTTCCCTTCCAAGTAGCAGTCGGCTAAAAAGCTCACAAGGAGTAACCCTATTATGTCAAATTCTATCACAACTCAATCACAACCAAAGCCCGAAAGTACGCTAGATACTGCACAGGCTAAACCACAATAACAATTTGACGAATTGGATAGACCAAGTATAGTTGCAAGAAATGCCAGCAACGCATAAGGGTTAATGTGATAAGTACTTCTAAGTTAAGTGGCCACACCGTATTACGAGGTTTTAATTATTGTAACTGCGGGGCAAGACAAGCAAGTAAGCATCAACAAAAGATCGCTGGTTTGTGTACCGACTATCCAGAGTTTGTGGCTATGCCAACCCATCAACCAGAAGAAGGCCAAGCGAAAGAAACGGAGATCTGTTGAGCGTAGATTGCCTTAATGTTTGCTATAATAGGCGAAATAGCTGTACAAACTTCGATCCGCTTACTTTGGCCGGCCAGCCATAGGACAAACGCATTTCCCTGATGCGTGCGGGTCGAATAACCTTCATTGTCAGGGAAAACGCTACAGGGAGAGCAAAATGGCAGACGATCAACCGCTTTATTATGTTACACAGGGTCATATTTACGGCAAGTGTACTTGTGAACCAAAACACCAAACAATAGAAGAAGCTAAACAATGTATTGAAGAGCATAAAAATAAACCTCATGGTGACAAAGAATCTCGATATTTTTCTGGTGTAAGGAAAGTAATAAGAAATCGTTGGCTTGGGCATGGAGACTATGAAATTGCTGGAAGTGGGGCAAACTCTACTTTATATACTCGTAGTTATATACTAGATAGTATCTGCGACTTGAGACGACATGTACTTGTTGAGTTAGAAAAAAATTGCTTTAAGGAGTTTGCAAGCTTATATCCTGAAATACGCGAATTTATCAAGAATGCTTTCTTAGTAGAGTCAAAAAGACAAAGTTTGCTGGAATACATCAGCCAAGAAGAACTTGAGAGTCAGTTGCAACAATGTAAAAACTTTTATAACAAACCGGATCTTACTTTAATAGAGGTTCTGCAAGATTATTTTGGTGCAAAAATGCGTGGGCAAGCACCCTTTTGGGACTTCAAGTTGCCTGACAAAAAAAGAGAAGTTACTAAGGAAGAACAATTTTTAGAAGGGATGTCTACTAGCAAAATAATAGAGTCGGCTTTTGTACCTTTAAACATTGCAGAAGATAACCTTTACTACTGGAAATATTTGGGATTGGCTGCGACTGTTTACTATAAAGATAATATCTCTTTACTACGTACTTACCATAACTTAAAAGATTGGGCAACAAAATGGAAAATAATAGATATAGGTGAATGGTTATTAGACCAAGCTATTGAAACTTTAATTCTTTGGTGGCAAAACCCCAAAGCAAAAGAGCGCCTTATTTGGCACGGCTATACTTATCCTTATACAAATATATTAGATGCTAAGCATATAGTGTTTTCTTTAGAGGATGTGGGTTGGTGTCCTACTGAGGAATCAGAAGCTAATTTTACATACCATATAAAAGAAAAATTTAACAAGTACTTAGCCCAGTATATTCAAAGTATTCACATATTAACGAAAGATCGAGGACTACAAAAAGTACCAAAATTGCGCAAAACAACACCGGAAGATCACTTTAAGTGGTTTGTAAAACACATTATACCTAATGAACAAGGATGCACTTTATCTTATGAGGAGATAGCCCAACAGGAACAGGAACAGAAACCACTAAAGAGATCTACTATAGCTAAAGGAGTTGATAATGCTAACCGACTGTTATTAGGTCTAACACTTGAGAATGATTAAAGATGGTTAGTGTAGAAATAAGGTTTCAAACCTTATTTCTACACTAAGTGCTTTATTTATAAGCAATTACCGTTTGACATATGGATTGACTATATTGTAGGATAAGCAGGTAGTAATTTAATAAAGGGGGAACTTATGGAGAAGGTTTACTTAAGTTTAGGTGCAACTAAATATTTAGCTTCTTATGGAATTTCTCTAACGCCAGAAGGATTAAGAAAAGCTGAGGGGCGCGGAGAGATCAGACCTATGCGTACTGAAGATGGTTCGCGCTTATACACTCAAACTTTACTAAATGAGTTCGTTGCTAACAGACACATTAAACAACAAAAAGCGCTCGACGCTAAACAACAAAAAGCTGCTTAGTGGAGCGCTAACAGTTAAAGATTTTGTTCGTCCCTGACTAAACAAGGCCAAGTACAAAACCACCTTACCTACATAATACACGCCAACGATAGTCAGAGACAAGCTAAATACCAAGAACCCTAGAAAACCGAAAGCCAACCAGAAGCTTGGGACTCTGTTGGTTGGCATAAAGAGAGGTAACAAGTGTCTGATAATACTCATTATAGCATAAAAGCACTTATATCTGAATCAATATTACGAATCATTAAAAAACTTATTAGTAGCAATCGCAATTATTCAACTACTTTCCTTGAAGTACTCAAATTTAATAACTGTATTAGACCTAAACCCTTTACTCGCACACAGATACTGCGCAGCTTAGAAACCTTAGCCAATACCAACACAATTGAAATATCACCTGCTCTTGCTGATTTTATTATCCAATTGCCCCGGAGGACTAGATAGATGATGCCCACAATAGAACAAATAGAAGTAGAGATTGACCAACGCGCCCTAGAATTTAC
>JAHFUF010000211.1 GCA_023265235.1 Blastocatellia bacterium | reverse complement strand
TACGACTATTACAAGTTAATACTATCGTTGTAGAAAAACAGCAAGAATTTGCCAAATTATCAGAGTATTATCAGTATAAAGACGAAAGTGCTAAAATGGACTTACGCCTTTATCATCCTGAAGATATAGAACGTTACTATCGTGCTGTAGTAATTGTAGATGTTGACAACCCTCCGCCAGCAGACATTAATGTAAAACCTCCCCTACGTATTGCTGAGTATGCCAGTAAATTGCTCTCCTATTTACAAGAGGCTGCTATAGTTGAAAAGCCTACTGTTAGTGCGTTAACAGAAAAAATCCAAGAAGAAATTGGCTCTAATCGTGTAGTAGATAAAATTATGGAATTCTTGGAAGCAGAAACATCTGAACGAATTAAGACCAATGTTTTAGAGTTACTCTACCCTACTAATTTCAATGAAACCGTTGTTCGTAAGCAAATGGAAGATGCTTTTAACCTAGCTAAAGGTTGGGTTCATATTAATGAAAGCGTACCACCAGAATTACAAATGCCTCAGGGCGGGCATAAAATGTTGATTGGAGTTGATAGCCAACATCCTCAATATAATAAGTTTAGGACAATGGTAGAAAGCTTCCAAAGCGGTTCAATGAGTGTAGACTTTAAGCCTATTGGAAATATTTATGAAATAGTTTTTTATGGAGAAATGTCTGGGTTTTCTTTGGCTACGATTTCTTCTTTGTCAGAAATGCGAAGAGTTTTCCGTGAAAAAGAACGTGACCCTTCTCAGATCGACTTATTTACTACAAAAAATCGTTTTATGATGCGTGATATTACCTATCGCGATGATGAAGGTCGTAACCGTTATTTACGTTCAGTAAAAGCTTTTGTGCTAGGAGTAGCTGCAGGAGTAATAAAACAAGACGAAAATAAAGATCAGAATGAACCCCGTACTCGTACCTATACAGTTATTCGTTATGATGAACGCGATATTCACAAGGTCAAGCCAATGACCATTGGGCTAGGAATGTATGAAAGAGCAGTTACTACACTTTTTGAAGAAACTAGTGCAATGCCACTAAGAGAAAAAATACTTAAAGAAGTAGACCGTTTTAAGCAAAACCTTCAGGAAACTGCTCTATCTGAAAACAACGAGCGTTATAATGGGCATTTACTGCTCTGGTATGGTTTACTAGACCGCCTAGTCAATGGTGAAACACAACCATTTCCAGAAGTAGAAATAGAGCTTCCTGGTGGTGCGAGAGATAAAATGGTTTCTCCAGAACGTGAGTGTTTGTTGGAAGAACTTTATGATGTAAGTCTATCAGTCCCAGCAGTTAGCAATCAGGAAGAACTAACCAAAAGTCTTAAACTAATCCAAAGCTCTCGCTCTATACCGCTTTTTACAGAAAGCTGGTTAGACGAGCTAAGAGATTCTAGGCAAGGAGCAATTCCTTTTATTGGTTTTAGTGAGTCACTATGGCAAGAAAACAAAGCAATGTTGAGCGACTTAATTCGAGGTAAAGATCCTTCGCTAGAAGCTAGGCGAATTTTCTCCTTAACACTCATATATGGAAAATTTATGACTAGCCTACAGCCTGATATTGCTAGTCATCGTAGTATAAAATATGGTTTTCGTCGCCCAATTGATTTAATGGAGACTAAGTTTTCTCAGGAAGATTTAGGTACTTATGAAGAAAGCATTGAACGTCTTTCTCGTTCTGTCCAGCTACGCCAAAACTTGGAAAGCTTGGTTAAGCGTGCTGAGGACGAGCTTTTTCGTATTATCAATGGTCGCGGGCTAGTATTTGCCTGGCTAATTATTGAAGGTTTTATGGAAAGTGTTTCTAGTAGCGATCAAGAAGCCTATCAAGAGAAAATTGATGGCTTACAAAAACGCTTGCGAATGGCATTTCCAGGACGTAAAGAAGAATTATTAAAAATACGGGATGGTGTACTAGCTAATCTTAGTCGCTACTCCAAAGATTATCGTGATGAATCTGATCGTGATAACTGTCCTACTATTTTATGTCAAATCCTTGATTGGGAAAAAATAGAAAAAAGTCGTACAGAAATAGAACAATTGCTTCAAACAGGACAACTAGTTGTTGAACCTGCTCCTGTTAATACTGTTTTAGAACCTATAGTAGCTCCACCTACTCCAACGCCAATAGCTCCTGTGGTTCAACCAGTTATACAAAAAACTCCTAGTCCTACTGTAACTCCTAGTCCTACTGTAACTCCTAGTCCTACTGTTAGCGCTGCTCCTAGTAATCAAAATGCGACTACAAGTGATGTAACTGAGCGTTTTCGCAGCCGTGTACAGCTTATGTTAAAGGCTGGTAAAGGCAAGTTAGGCCCCGCTCAACAAAAGGTCTTAGAAAAAGAACAACGCGAATTAGGTTTAAGTGATGAAATTGCTCAAGCCATTATCAAAAAACTAGCTGGTAGTAATGATTTTCAAAAAGAAGGCTATGACTACGCGGTATTCTTCTTAAGTTTTTATAATGATGGGACAACTGATTTGACTGATCTAAGATCAGAATTACTATCTGAGCAACAAAGATTAAAACTCCCTGATATAGAAGCATCTCAAGTAGAAAAAGTGGTTGTAGATTATTTTGACTATTATCGTGCTCTAGTAACAGATAGAGTAGTAGAGGATTGGGTTCGTGTAGAGCTAAAAACTAAACAAGACGATCTTAAACTCTCTAATGAATTAGTAAGCCTAATAGAAGAACATATACAGGGTTTAGCGTAAGTTAAGCGGAATAGATTTGTCTAGTAAAACCAACTATGAGAAACTCTTATGCTGGGTTTATTATACAAAGCCTGTGTTTTTTGAATGTGATTTCCTTTAAAATATATCTTTTATTTTAGCGAATATTTTTTGTGCTAAACCCCATTAAATTAAATGATATAGCCTTAATTAAATGGGTGATAGGAAACTTTCCTAGTTTCCTTCAAAGAAGTTATATGCTCAACTTAGGAAACAAAAAATCTTTTATTGTTTGCTAGAAGTAAAAATCTTTTATGCAAGATAGAACCAATAATCCTATTCTACTCAACGAAATAGCACGTTTAGCGGCACTCTATCGCTATAATATCCTTGATACTTTACCAGAAGTAGAATTTGATAATATTGTTTTTCTCGCCCAACAGATCTGCCAAACCCCTGTAGCTTTCATTAGCTTAGTAGACAAAGATAGATTATGGATTAAAGCTAAAACTGGGCTAGATTTTTCAGAAACTCCACGCAATATTGCTTTTTGTAGTCATACTATTTTAGAACCAGAACACCTACAGGTCTGTGATGCAACTCTTGATAGCCGGTTTGTTAATAATCCTTTTGTTACAGGAGAACCTCATATCCGTTTCTATGCTGGAGTACCGTTAATAACGCCTACACAAGATAGAATTGGCACTCTTTGTGTAATAGATTTTACTCCTCGTCAACTTACAACAGAACAACTACAAGCTTTACATAAACTTGCTCAACAAGTAGTTGCACAGCTTGAGTTAAAACAGCATATCAGAGCCTTAGAAATTAGTGAAAGTCACAATAAGGCTATTATTGAAAATATGTTGTTAGGATTAATTGTAACCAATGAAGTAGGTATTATTGAATCAGTCAATCCTGCGGCAGAAAAGACTTTTCAATATCAAGAAAAAGATCTAATTGGTAAACATTTATCTTTATTATTACCAGAACTGGCTGAGACTACAAGGTTAAGATTTTTACATACTAACCAAGAGCAAAACCCTAAAGCTAATGTTCACTGGCAAGGGTTGTCTAAAATGGGTGATAAATTACTTTTAGAGCTTTGTGTATATGAATTTTCTACTCTAGAAGGACAGCGTTTTGCCAGTAACATAAAAGAAATTCCTGACCAACAAGAACTTGAAAGATTAAAGACAGGTTTTATTTCTACTATTAATCATGAGTTACGCAC
The DNA here is from genome assembly GCA_023265235.1 of Blastocatellia bacterium. GTDB lineage: Bacteria > Acidobacteriota > Blastocatellia > Chloracidobacteriales > JADJPF01 > JADJPF01. The sequence goes on along the minus strand of JAHFUF010000211.1, from coordinate 3,899 downwards.
TCCTCTAACTTCTATTAATGGAGCACTTAATCTTTTATCTTGCGGAATTGTTGGTGAGTTACCAGAAGAAGCACAGGAAATGGTAGAACTAGCTGAAAGAAACTCGCTTAGACTTATCTCTCTCCTAAACGATATCCTTGATTTACAACGATTAGAAGCAAATCCTTCAGAAATGAATTTTCAAATTTGTTATCTTTCAGAAATAGTTGTCGCTGTTTCAAAAGAGATAATGGCTTTAGCCAAGGAGAAAAATATTTCTATAGCTCTTAATGCTACAGAAGTAAAAGTGTTTGCTGACTATAAACACTTACTACAAGCTATTACTAATTTGTTAAAAAATGCTGTAAAATTTTCCCCAGAAAATAGCACTGTAAAAATAGTCATCGAAGAAACCCCAGAATGGGCAACAGTAAAAATAATTGATCAGGGTTGTGGTATCCCTCCATCTCACTTATCTACAATTTTTGACAGGTTTCAACAAGTTGACTTTACAGATAACCGTCAACAAGATGGTGCAGGGCTTGGCCTAGCTATTTGTAAAGCTATTATTGAGCAACATAATGGGACTGTAGGAGTGGAAAGTATTGTAGATCAAGGCAGTACTTTTTGGTTTCGTATTCCTGCCTTTTCAACTCTTGAAAATCAACTTGGATATGTAACTAATCAAGTATTTTCCATATTAGCCAAATCTAGTAAAGAGTCACATATTAAAGATACTTCTCTAAAATCTCCTGAAATTTTACTAGTAGATGATGATCAAGAGCTACTTGAAATCCTTTCTATTGATCTATCCCAAAGAGGTTTATCTGTAACTACTTCTACTAACGGACAAGAAGCCATTCGCATTGCACAGGAACACCTACCTAACCTTATTGTTTTAGATATAAATATTCCTAATGGGAACGGATTTGAGGTAGTAGAAAAACTAAGATCTGAACCTAAATTGCGAAACATTTCTTTGATTATCTACTCTGGTCGTGATCTTACAGGAGAACAAAAAACCAAGCTCTCCTTAGGGCCTACACGCTTTTTAACAAAAACTCGGGTGAGTTCCGCAGATTTTCGTAATAATATTTTAGAACTCCTTAATTCTAGTGCTAGTTAAGAAAAAATTTTATGAAAATTTTAATTATTGATGACGAAAATGATATTCGGCGTATTGCCCGTCTAGCCTTAAGTAAAGTAGGCAAAATGGATGTAATAGAAGCTAGCAACGGGACAGAAGGACTTCAAAAAGCTGAGTTAGAACAACCTGATGTAATTTTACTAGATGTAATGATGCCCCTACTAGATGGCCCCTCCACATTAGCCACCCTACAAAGCAGTAATGTTACCGAGCATATACCTGTAATTTTTTTAACAGCTAAAGCAATGCCTTCTGAACTAGTACGTCTAAGGTCTTTAGGTGTAAAAGGCGTATTAACTAAGCCTTTTGATCCTATGACACTAGCAACACAAATTAAAGACTTACTAGGTAAATAACCTAAAAATTATTTTCTTGCAATTTTTGATCTAGCACTGGTGCAACTGGTGTAGTAAGAGTTTTATTAATAGGCTGCTCTGACTCCTCTGACTGCTTTGGCTGTTTTAACTCTTGGTGAATTTCAGATAAAGCTTTTAATACTTCTAATCGATCACATAAAAATCTATCTTTCATTGGCTTAGTGATCGGGTATTTTTCACTAGTCCCAGGACGTAATTTTATCCATTCTTCCTCATTTACTCGCCAATCACCAATGCGAAAACCATAATAATCAACATGCATAATCCCCAAGCTAATAGCCAGTTTAGCAATACTAGCAATTTGTTCTGCATTAGGGTATTTCAAGGGTAAAGGTTTATTAAAATCTAGCTCAGAAGCCCAAAAAGTATGAATAATTTTTTTATTGTTTCCTACTTGTTTACGTGTAGCTTGCAGAACTTCTTTAGTAGAAACAATAGCTTTATCTAAAGCCTCAGGGCTATCCCAAGTAAAAAAAGTATAACCACACACTGCATCAAAAGGCTCTGTAACATCACCAAAATCTAAGCCAAAAGTATCTTTAAGGGTAATTGGGCGAAAACTTTCTAAGGAATTTACGCCTTTTAATCCTAGTACTTGAGCAAGATCTTCTACATAAATTTCGTGTGCATAGTTTTTATCTATTTCCCGAATAAACTTTACAGTTTCTTCTGCCCATTCCCGCAACCAACTCTTGCGTGCTAATGTCCAATCTTGCCAAACAGAAGTGTTTTTTTCAGTAATTACTCTAGGAGGCTCAATTTTTTGCCAATCTTCAAACTTTTCCTTCCAAACTTCATTAAGCTTATCTAAGTTTTGATATTTTTCTTTTAACCACTCACGAAAATTTTCTTTATCATAAGCAGAATAACTAACAAAATCCCCTCGATTGTCTTCACTACCACCAAATGAGCCTATAGGCCCAATAGCAAAAGTATCATCAAAAACATATCCAGCAAAAGCAGGATGTACATGATAAGTGCTTGCTACTTCTTGTAAATAGTTTTTCCAAATCGTAGCACGCCATTTACGATGAAAAAGATTAAAAGTAAATAACAAGTTGCCTTTACTATCTACCTGTTGAAATTCTGCTTGGCGGGGCAAACTATTGTGTGTTGGGTGCCAAACAAATAAATACACTTTAAGATTATTTTTCTGACAAAGATCTAAAGCAAATTTGGTATTGGCTTTTTGTGTAGCAACCCCAGCACCATCTAATCCCCAACATAACACCAAATCTGTAAAGCCTGATTTAGCAATTAGCTCAAAATCTTGTTCCCATTTTTCTTTTTCAATAGAGTTAAGCCAATACCAAGTGCTAATACGCAGGTTTTCCTTTGTCTCATTAGCAAGAACTTTAGTAGGAGTAAATATAAATACCATAAAACAACTTACAATAATAAAAGCAACTGTAACGAATAATTTAATCAACCACATATACAAACCCCTACATAGAGGGCGAACAGTTCGCCCTTACTTATACTTTATTAAAGTTTACTAAACTTGCCCTAGCCAATTTGCGCCGCTTACTTCTTGCCAGCGAGCACGAATTTTTGCTATTTCTTCTGCTGAAAGTGCTTCTGCACTTAACATCTTAGCGTTTGCTTGCCAACGTCCAGGTTGCTTAGTCCCAACAATCGCAGTATGAACCCCCGCTTGGCTCAAAGTAAACCTTAGTGCTATAGAAAAAGATTCTGGGCTATCAAGGAAATCATATTTTAACTCTTGGATTCTATCCCAATAAACATGATGGTAAGCACTTTCTGGCTTATGTTGATTTCTCCATACTGCATTAGCAATTGGACGTTTAGCAATTACCCCTAAATTATGTTCTTGGGCAAGTGGTAGCAATAGATCTATAGCTTGTTGATCAGCAATGCTAATCGAGGTTTGCAGTGTATCAAAACCCCTGTTTTAATTGCATAAACAGCATCTTCGCCATCACCACTATAACCAATATAACGAGCGTAGCCTCTTTCCTGAGCTAGCTGTAACGCCTCAATAGCCTCACCCTGTTCAAGTACAGACTTATTACAAGAATGCAATTGAATTAGGTCTAAATAGTCTGTTCTTAAAGCCTTCAGGCTTGTTTCAATATGTGAGAGTAACCCTTTTTTACTCCAATCAAATTTGGTAAACCCTTCAGCAGCACCACATTTTGTAAATAAATAAAAGTCTTTACGCCTATTACTTACGGCTTGCCCTATCAATTCTTCGCTAACTAAATAAGCGGCGGCACTATCAATTACGTTAAGCCCTGCATCCAATGCCTCATTAAGCATAGTGGTAACATTTTCTAGGGTCGCCCCCTCAAATCCAATCTCTGCACCACCGTAACCAAGTACACTTACTTGCATATCGGTTTTGCCAAACTGACGTTTTTCCATAAATTTTCCTT
>JAHFUF010000210.1 GCA_023265235.1 Blastocatellia bacterium | reverse complement strand
ATATACCAACAACTTTATCATCTTGTAGCCCATCTCCTTTTTTATATGTCTTAAATGATTGTGTTTTAGGGTCAAATTTATTTAGCCCTCCTCCATTGACTCCAACCCAAAGCACTTTGTGGCTATCTTCATAAATAGACATTATTGTACCACCGCTTAAACTCCTAGTAGAGCTAGGATCATATTTATAAAGAGTAAAAATATTTGTTTTAGGATCAAACCTATTTAATCCAGCACCATATGTGCCTATCCAAATTATTCCTTCTTTATCTGGGCAAACCGCAAAAATACTATCATTACTTAAGCTATTAGAGTTATTTGGTTCGTTGACATAAGTTGTTATTTTGTTTGTTGCTGGCTCAAATTTAATTAGTCCTCCTCCAAATGTACCAATCCAAAAAACTCCTGTTAGATCTTGGGAAATTACTGTTACTCCTGAGTTACTAAGCCTTTTACTTAGTTTAGGGTCAGAGGGATAAGACACAAAACCATCTATTTTAGGGTCGTATTTATTTAAGTATCCTTGATGAGTTCCTATCCAAAGGTTTCCTTTCCTGTCTTCATAAATTGAATAAAGGTTATTATCACTTAAGCTTGTTGGTGATTTCGGATCATGCTTATAAACAACAAACCCTTTGTTTTTAGGGTCATACCTATTAAGCCCACCTTCACTTGTTGCAACCCAAAGCGTGCCAGATTTGTCTTCACAAAAACCATATACTACATCATCACTTAAGCTATTTTTTATATTTGGATTGTTATTAAAACTAGCGAATTGTTGTCTTTTTAGATCTGCTTTGTTTAAGCCTAAGTCTGTCCCTACCCAAAGTATGCCTTCTTTGTCTACAAATATTGTCCAAGCAGCATTACTACTTATGCTACTAGTAGAAAAGCGATTATAAGGGTAGTTAGTAGTAGTATTTGTCTTGGGATCATACCTATAGACCCCTGCCGAAGAAGTAGCTACCCAAAGCATTCCTAAATGATCTTCACAAAACCCATAAACACTATCTTCAGTTAAATTAGTTGTTCCTATAGCAGCATTAAAAGCTATAAATTTATCTTTTATTGGGTCGTATTTGTTTACTCCACCTGATTCTGCGCCTAACCACAAGTTACCATCAGTGCCTTCATATAAAACCCTGGTGTTATTACTAGCATCTTCACCTGTTGGAAGATAGCCTCTATAAGCAATAAAACTATCTTTATTTTGGTCATATTTATTTAGACCTTTATTTTCTGTACCAATCCAAAGCACTCCCTGTTTAGTTTTATAAATAGCCCTAATACTATTTTCACTAATACTATTAGGTAGTTTGAGATCATGGTAGTACCTAACAATATTACCTGTTTTGGTATCAAGCCTATTTAGCCCATCACTTGTTCCTATCCAAAGTAACCCTAGCTTATCTTGGCAAATTACTTGAACACTATTATTACTAATACTATTAGGAAGGTTTGGGTTATGTTGATAAATAGTAAAATCATCTGTATTAGGATTATATTTAGCTAGCCCTTTGTTAGTTGCTACCCAAAGCACCCCAGATGTGTCTACATAAACAGCGTTGACATAATCACTAGGTAGAGAGGAACGATCTTTAGCATTATTACGATAAACCTTAAAATTATACCCATCAAACCTATTAAGTCCATTATCAGTAGCAACCCAAATAAAGCCCTGTTTATCTTGAGTAATAGAAGTCACATTATTATCTGATAGCCCTTGATCCAATTGGTAATGAGTAAAATTAATATTACTTTCTTGGGCGTAGCTATTGGAGAGTAAGACCAAAATTACTAGTAGAGTTGTACATAAAAATATTACTAAATTGCGCATAACTATTCTGTTAAAGGTTGATTGTGATTTAATTTATCTAAGTAATAACCATGATTTTAACTTCCAAAATAAGCAAACAGCAATCTCATTTTGTCTAAAAACCCCTAAAGGATTTGGCAAATTACTTCTTTTTGCTTCTGTTTTAGAGCAAGTAATAGTGGCTAAAAGCAACTTGCATTAGTTAAATCCCAAGATTATACTGTAGCGAATTTCAGGCGAAGGCAACCACCACTATAATAAAAGACTTGGCCGCCATATTGCACTGAGACTAAAAGAATTTACTACATTTGGAGAAAACCGCCATGTCTACAGGATATACAGAAAAAGAAGCAATAGCAGGAATAGATGCAGTACTACCAGAAATTGAATGCTGGTCAAATCAGTTTAAGGGCTATGAAATTGAAATAGAAATTCCAGAGTTTACTTCAGTTTGCCCTAAGACAGGGCTACCAGACTTTGGCACAATCACTATTCGCTATGAACCAGATAACTATTGTGTAGAGCTAAAATCGCTTAAAGAATATTTTTTAGAATATAGGAACTTGGGTATTTTCTATGAGAATGTTATAAATCGTGTACTCAATGATTTTGTTAAAGCTTGTCAGCCGGTTTGGGCAGAAGTAGTTGGTGAATTTACCCCTAGAGGTGGCATACGTTCACGAGCTAAAGTACGTTATCCTCGGTCTTAGTTTTCTAAAGAAAAGTAACAAAGACTTACATAATTTAAACAAGCGTTAAGTTATCTTAAATTGTGCCAATAAAGGTTGTTTGAGCAAAATTTTTCAGCTAGTATGGCAATTTCCTAGCGGTAACATAACGGTAACATATTAATCTTAAAGAAAATAAAATATCTGGGAGGATAATCATGTCTAGTGGAAATAAAGCTTATGAGGAAAAGAAATTTGATCTTTCTAGCCTTAATGGTATTTCAGATAAACAATTAGAAATTCACTTCGCGCTTTATGGTGGTTATGTAAAAAACACTAATTTATTAAATGAAAAAATTAGTGAAATGTTAAAAACTGGTAAAGGTGGCACACCAGAATATGCAGAACTAAAACGTCGCTTAGGTTTTGAATATAATGGTATGCGTTTGCACGAATATTATTTTGGTAACATGACTAAAAGCCCTAAAGACCTAGCAAGTGGCTCTAAGCTATCTACCCAAATAAATGATGTTTTTGGTAATTTTGATAACTGGAAAGATGATTTTGTTAAAGTTGGTGCAATGCGTGGTGTAGGTTGGGCAATACTTTATCAAGACCCAACCAATGGTAATCTTTCTAATCACTGGATCACTTTACACGAAGAAGGTAACCCTGCTGGTTTTCGTCCATTGTTAGTAATGGATGTTTGGGAACACGCTTTTATGGTTGATTACAAACCAGCTGAACGTGCTAAATACATCGAAGCATTTTTCTCTAACATTTGTTGGGGTAGTGTAGAAGAGCGTATAAGCTAAGTAGCTAAAACCCTTAAAATCTAATCTATTAAATACACTTAAGGCATAACCGCTAAAAAACTAGCAGTTATGCCTTAGGTTTTCAAAAATAGAGCTACTTTCGGTAAAAATTTTGCTATACTTGCAGCTTGCTTCTGATATTTGTCGGAGGAATCCTCAAAGAATCCATGTATTATCTTATTATTTATTCACCTGGACTGCCCCCTCGTACGGTTTGGCTTAATCAAGGTAAGCAAACTATTGGTCGTTCTAGCCGTGCTGATATAAATATTAATGACTCTTTTGCCTCTCGCATTCATGCCGTATTAGAACTACGTGTTGATAACTATTGGCTGACAGATTTAGGCAGTCAAAACGGAACTTACTATAATGAAACTCGTGTTACACGAGAGATAAACTTGATGCCTGGAGATCGTATCAGGATAGGTGAAACAGAGTTACATTACTACAAAGAATCCCCAGAAGGCGGTAGTACTAAGACTAGTGTTATTTTCCATAACCAAAATAGTCAAAGCCCAGAAATTACCCTAGGCCCTGAGCCTGGGACAAGAATGTCTCGTGTTTTAGTTCCTTCTGTTTCACAACTACTTTCAGATAAACATCTACAGCGAAAAGCAGCAAAAGACTTTGTTGACCACGCACAACAACGCGATCTATTAGCCTTGGTAAGTAAAGTAGGGCTAATGCTCTCAGATTGGTCAATTGATCATTTGCTAGAAAATATCTTGGATATAGTTTTTGAAAATACTCAAGCTGATCGTGGATTTTTATTATTAGTAGAAAAAAATAATTCTGATCTAACCTGTAAAGTTGCACGCTATCGTGTCCCTCCAACCACTGGACAACTACCAGAAGTAGCAATAAGTCGTCATATTTCTGAAATGGTAATGCAACAAAAATCTGTCTTAACTTCTGATGCTCAAGAAGATGACCGTTTTGCTGGTGCTCAGTCTATTGTGCTAGCTGGAATGCGTTCTTGTATGGCTGTTCCTCTAGCACTACACGAACAAGTTCTAGGAATGATTTATGTAGATAATCCTTATGAGCGACGTTTTAGCGAAGATGATTTGCGGGTTTTAACCACTATTGCATCTGTGGCTGCAATTAAAGTTGAACAAGCTCGTTTTTTAGCAGAACATCTTGAAAAACAACGCCTAGAACAAGAGTTAGAAGTTGCAGCAACTATTCAAAAACGCATTTTACCCCAAGAGCCTCCTACTAGTGAAGGACTAGAGATTATTGGTGTTAATATTCCTTGTCATACAGTAGGTGGTGATTACTATGATTTTGTTACTAGTAATCCAAGTAATATTGGGTTCTGTATTGCTGATGTTTCTGGCAAAGGTATTCCTGCTGCACTACTGGTTTCAACTTTACAAGCAACTTTTCGTGCTACTATTGAGCAACCAGACCTACTAGAAGCACTAGGACGTATCAATAAAGTTATTTGCCGTAGCACGCCTTCCTATAGCTATATTACATTCTTCTATGGACTGCTCAATATACACTCAAAATCCTTTACTTCAATCAATGCAGGACATAATGCTCCATTAATAATCAAAAAAGGTGGCAAAGTTAGCAGGCTAGAAAAAGGGGGTTTTTGTTTAGGAATGTTTGAGCGTGTTCAATATGAACTTGAGGAAACTTTTTTAGACGACGGCGATTTAGTTTGTCTTTATACAGATGGAGTAACAGAAGCAACTAATTTAGCCGAAGAAGAGTTTGGTGAGCAACGTTTAATTTCATTTCTACAAGAAAACCGAACTTTGTCTCTAGATGAACTCTCTAAACAACTCTACAGACAAATTGAAAATTTCGTTGGTGAGGCACCACAGCACGATGATTTAACTTATGTACTATTTCGTTTAGAAAGCGATCTGGCTGATGGAGAAACTATTATTTTTGATATTCCTGATGAAGATTAAAGCCAATAAACCTTAAAAAATAAGCCTTAGAAAATAAAGTTTTATTTTTCTGTTTCTATACTATTTTTTCTTTGCTTTAATGAAAAAGTCCCATTAGGGTTTTTACGGTTTAAGTGTAACAAAATAGTAATACCTAAAGGTAAAACTAACAAGGTATAGATTATTGCAATTATTCGTATAGGAAATTCTGCATCTTGAGGTAACCAATTAAATGTTAAGATTAGACCTATACAAAATAACGTAATCCCTAATGCTGATAGCCCCCAAACAATACCTAAACGACTTTTACAGCGATAACTAGACCAGGCAATGACTGCTCCAATTGAGCTTAAGATTGGGCCGCTAAGTAGAATTGTTCTAATTTCAATAAAGATACCAACTAGTGTGCAAATAATAGCTACTATTTGTACTAAGGTCATTAGCTCAATATTACCACTAGCTAGAATTATTATAGGATTATTACTTGTTGTGTTTGATGTTTGATAAGCTTTTGTACTAAAATCTTTTACTGCGATACAACGGGAGCAAAAATTCTTTTCCGCATCAAAAAGATCTGTTTGGTGACAAATTTCACAGCGTGTTGGAAAACTTTGTTGTCGAATTTCTATTCTGCTCATATAAGTTAGAGTTTAACTACCAAAGTATCAAAATATATAGAAATATATAGCTAAAGTGTTGGGATAAAAACAAATTGTTATATGCAAAATTTCAAAACCATTGTTTAATAAACATCTTTAGCATGGGCATTTACTGGTTTTCCTGCTAAAGTAGCTTTAATTATCTACTTGCACAAGTATAATTATACTCGTCAATTTTTCTTGCTGCATAGCATTCTAAAACAAAAAGTTAAAGTAAGTATTTTTAATTTGCATTTAATAGGAAATATCTTGTTAATATTGCTTAAAACCTTACTAATAACATTGGTCTTGGTATCAAGTAATTCTTAAATGCATTATTATCAAGCAAATGCATTGTTTATATCTCTATCTGTTCAGTTGCTAAACGTTTACAGATGGAGGATCTCGTTTTTTCATTAGCAAATTTTTTTATCTAAATTAAACCTTAAAACGTGAGGCAAAAATGAAACGGATTCACACTATTTTGTTTGCTGTAATTCTTATGTTAGTAGCTTTTTCTACTACTATGGCCCAACAATCTGTTGGCAGAACTGGTAGAGAAACTGTTTTTGCAGTTACTTCTACTAATCGCTTATTTAGCTTTAATAGTATAACTCCTGGTACAATTAGCACCCCTGTTGCTATTACTGGATTGCAAGCTGGTGAAAATATTTTAGGTATGGATTTTCGCCCTGCAACTAGAACATTATATGCTGTTGGCAGTACTAGCCGTGTTTATGTTATTAATACAACTACTGGTGCAGCTACCCTAGTAGGGCCAGGCCCATTTACTCCAGCATTAACTGGAACAAGAGTAGCAGTAGATTTTAACCCTTCCCCAGACCGTATTCGTATAGTAAGCAATGCGGGCGAAAACCTTCGTGTTAACCCAGATACAGGTGTTGTAGTATCTACAGCAACATCAGATCCTACAGTTACATTTGACACAGCAGATGCTAACACAGGTAAAACCCCTAGGGTTTTTGGTGCTGCTTACACTAATAACTTTGCTGGTGTTGCAGGCACAGCAACTACACTCTACGATATTGACTCTGACCTAGATACTTTAGTAACTCAAGGTTCTCTTAATAGTGCTCCTGTCTCTCCTAATAGCGGCAGGCTTTTTACTGTAGGGAGTTTAGGAATCAATGTCACAGATGTAGGTGATATGGATATTTCTGATGTTAGTGGTCTTGCTTATGGTGCATTTAACCTAATGGGAGAGACTGTCTCTCGTTTCTATACTATTAACTTAGCTACTGGTAGAGCAACTTTAGCTGGCCAAATTGGCCCAGCGGGTACTGAAACAGTACGCGCCATTAGCGTTGCCCCTACAGGAGAAAATATATTAGCGGCCACTGCCGATAATAGACTTGTACTCTTTAATGCTACTGCTCCAAACACAATCCTTGCTTCTAAACAACTTACAGGAATTAGAACAGGCGACACAATCTTAGGTGTTGATTTTCGCCCTGCTACAGGTCAATTAATGGCTGTAGGAAGCCTAGGAACTATTTATAGTATTAACCCAACTTCTGGGGTTGCTAGTGTAATTGGTAGCCCTGTGGCAGCACCATCAGGAGCTTCTTTTGGTGTTGACTTTAACCCTGCACCAGACCGAATTCGTTTTGTTAGTAATACTGGTCAAGACCTAAGGCTTAACCCAAATGATGGTACAGTTGCTGGCACTGACACACCTTTAGCATTTGATGCTGCTGATGCAAACGCTGGTGCTCCGCCAAATATTGTTGGTGCTGCTTATACTAACAACGTAGCTGGCACTCCAGCCACTGGTACAACACTTTATGAGATTGATTCAACTATTGATAGCCTAGTAATCCAAGGGTCTGTTAATGCTACTCCTGTTAATCCTAATGCAGGTACAATATTTACTCTAGCTCCTCTAGGTGTCAAAGTTACAAACAATGTTAGCTTTGATATTTCTGGCGTTAGTGGTATTGCTTATGCTGCTATGACTTTA
>JAHFUF010000209.1 GCA_023265235.1 Blastocatellia bacterium | reverse complement strand
AAAACAACCCAAACCAAAATCAAGCTAAAATGTGAGGTAATCTTTATGAATGAACCATCTAGTTTTCAAAGTGAACTAAAAAAAACCTATTCTGAACAATCTAATGAAACTACTCCTAATCCTACTGTCCTAGAACACGCTAACCATCAAGCAACAAGCCCTTTTAATAACGACTTACCAGAAGCACAAATTAATAGCGATACTAATAATTATACTAAACAAGCTTATCCTACTACCGAAGCACAGACAATTTCTGCTTCACAATCTCAAACAGCTTCTTTATGGACTGCTGAGCGTGTACAGTTTACTGTTACTAATTGTAGCTTTGCAATTTTCTTAAGTTGTTTATCTGCCGCTATTATGCTTTATAGTGCTCCTTCTGTAAGAAATAGCGAAGTTGTGACACTCTTTCTTGGTCAAGCAATTGGAGGCTTAGAAATAGGTTTTGCAACCAGTTTAGTGCTTTGGCATAAGCTAAGATCAGGAGAATCTATGGCTAGCTCATTAGGAGCAAGTAGCCTATTTACTTTACTTATAAATGTCCCTATAGGAATTGCAATTGCCTCTTGCCTTTATGCTTTACTAGCTAATGATTCTATTACAATTAAAGAATTACTATCTGCACCACTACGTATTTTAACTATTTTTTATTGGGTGCCACTTGCCTTATTACCTGCTGCCATAGCCTGTTGGGGAGCGCAAACCTTTGTAGTAGGTAATTATTTCTCTACACCTACACCTAGCCTTGCAGGGGTTGGAGCAAATGTCTCTGATCTGCCTAACAAATTTTCTGTAAAACGCTCAAACACTGCTGCTAGATGTGATATTTGCCACCAAGATGATATGTTTGACGCTAAAACTAGTTTTTGCCGACGTTGCCAACGCTACACAGTCTAAAAACTACTTTGTAGATGGTTAGCTAGCTTGCCCTAATAGTTAACCATCTATCAACATTTGACAGCTAATATTAGCTTGTGAAAAGCTTCTTTTATGGAAGCAAAACAAAATCAGTGGCAAATCCATCAACCTAACTACCTTCTTTCCTACAGTGATTTAACTAACGAACCTACCATTGAGCAAATATCTTTTCACTATACAGTCTATTATCTAGTAACAGGCTCATTAGAAATATCTTTTGGTGATAAGCCTCAACTAGTTCAAGCTACACAGTTTATTTTTATTTCTCCTACAAAGTGTTATTTGATTCAAAGTGCTATAGGTAATTTATTTAGCATAAAAATAAAACCAGAGTTAATTAATGAAATAGCAATAAAGCTAGGGTTAGATTGGCGTTTAGGAGAAATCTTTTTTTTAGAGCAAATAGCTAAAGCCGAGCAACTAGGTTATCTTTGCCAAAAATTAATTTATGAAGCTATTAATAGGTCAATAGGCTATCAATTAGTTCTAGACTCACTAACAATTCAATTTACAGTAGAGCTATTACGCAATTGGTTAAGAGTCCGTCGCAACCCGCAGCTAGAACTTTCCCGTGTAGGCATAGTAGATCGTCGCTTGCGTCGTGCCATTGAATATATTCACTCTCACTATAGCCAAGAATTAGGGTTATCAGAAATAGCCCAAGCAGCCTTCCTAAGCGAATATCATTTTGCTCACTTGTTTAAAAAACTAACAGGTCTGACTCCTAATAACTACTTAATAGCAGTGCGTGTTGAACAAGCAAAAAGGCTACTTATAGAGACAGATGAATCTATGGTAAATATTAGTCTAGCAGTTGGTTATTCTAGCCAAAGCCATTTTACAAAGGTGTTTCGCACCTTTACAGGCTTAACCCCCGCTAAGTATAGGGAAAGAACACAGGTTTGAGTTTTAAGTAGTTTCCGCTTCTTTTTAAAAATTATTTCCTACTTTGACATAGAAAATTTGTTAGAACCAGAAAAAGCATGTCGTAGTTTCTCTTGCTTTTACGCTTCTAGAAAGTGTAGAGCGAAATGAAGAAAAACAACCCTTCTAATTAGCAAAAAAATTCGGTTGAAATATACAAAAAGCACTTTAACCACTAATAACATTAGATAGCAATGATTGAATCTTCTCTTAACCGTTAGGGTTGCAATTTACAACTATTACTCTTTAGTATTTTCTAGTTTCTGTTTCTCCTAGTTTTTCCTATAACCTATGATTATACAAAGAGTTATCTATCTTTTCAACCTTACAATTAATTTATATAATAAGGAGTCCTTATGGATAAGACTGAATTTACGCAAATTAAATGTTGGCAACATCTTGGTGATAACTCTGGTGACATTGTGACAGATGCACCCTTTGTTGGTGATCAGTCATCGCTTATGACATTCAATATTGGCGGAACAGTAGTCAATAGTGAACGCCCTCTGTTTTTTATAGAATTGTTGCGTTATGGGAATTCGACACCCTTAGTCAAGTTAAACGGCAATGGAATAAATGCACCTATCAATAATGTTGGCGTGTCAGGTGCCTGGGAAGTATGGATGATCAGAGATGATACAACCAATCTCAACACAGGTGCTAATACAATTCAAATCTTTAGGCAACCAGGTACTGATGATTTTGTAGTTGGCAATATTGTAGTCTTCTATAAGGTATCAGTAGTAAATAATGCCAAATCATTAGGATGGAAGACTATTGCTTCAAACAAATGGTCAAATATCGCAGGTGCAGGGAATAGTGATTATACTGCTCCTCAGGATATAGATCGCCTTGCTGTAAATGGCTGGGGGAATCTTCAAGGTTCCATTTATTCAGAACACTCCATTATCGCTATGTATGTTGATGATGGACATGGTGGTCGCCAACTCCCCTTCCGGCGTAGTGTAAGTGGTGGAGGCAAATCAGGTGTAGTTGAATTCCGCTATGTTTTTGGAACCAACCCAAACTTTGCCCAATGGTATGATCCGGTCGTGGCTCTAGTTCAGGGAACTTGGGATCGAGATGGTTACATTAAAAACACATATTTACCTTCTCTTAAGTGGCGTTTGGCAGCTATACCAGCACTATAACGAAAAACTAATCTAGCTAAACCCCATAATCATACTAATGATAGTATGATTATGGGTCTTCTTTTTGCCCGCTCCAATTTTTGTTAAGGCTAACCGCTTTTTTGCTCATCAAAGTCATTAACACTGCTGGTCAATCTGATTAACTAGCCTTTCTTAGCTCAATTTCTCTTTCTTTTCTCTTACTCTCAGTGTGTTCACCTATATTAATACGTATAGCCTCATCTGCTTTGAGTGCTCGTTGATAGCTGTCTTGATTATAAGATTCTATTTCTGTAGCAAAATCCGTTAGAAACTAGAAAAAGCATGTCGTAGTTTCGCTTGCTTTTGCGCTTCTAGAAAGTGTAGAGCGAAATGAAGAAAAAATAACCCCTCAATTCGCAAAAAAGTTCGATTGAAAAAAATATATATAGCATGGGATTTACTTTGTAAACTATTGATTCTAAAACAATCAATAAAATCTTAACGTCCTGTAAAAGCATCTGACCATAGTACATTGATTTGTCTATGGCCATTAATTTATCAGTATAAAAGGAGAAATAAAATGGCTACTATAACAGTTCCAGCGTCGTTAATAGTGACGAACGTCAATGCTACAACAGTAAACTTAAAAGTTAGTTACACCCTAACTCCAAGTCTAATCGAGAAACTTGCAGGAACAGTGTTTCAGGAGAGCATTCAAGCAATAGGGGATGATCCCGGAATTTTGAGCGACATAGTTGTTGCAGCTTTCCCAGTACAAATTTTTGCAGTGAATGCTGCGACTATCAGTGTTGTACGTGATAGAAATAGGAATGTACTCAAGTCTAACATGAATGAGGATTCAGGTTTTGAGGCAACTGGTGCAGAGCAAGTAGATGAAGTATTTGCGCGAGTCACCCTCACATATGCTGCTAACGCGCCTGTAGTACCAACACTTCCACCACCAAGTAACTCAAACATAGTCACTGGGGCATGGAAGGGCTAGGATTCTTTGTGCGGGTTAAGAGAAGAAAAAGCAAAATCTTTCTTCTCTTAATCTGTTTCTTCTTGTCGGCACGAAAAGACGTACCACAAGCGAAAAAGTGCCTCTCTTGTTCTTAATCTTAATTTATCCAGCTAGGAACGGGAACTGTATGACAAATACTCAGAAAGAAGCTATAGTAACAAACCACATAATCATCGGAAATTCTAACCATTACAGATGGGATAATGTTTCAAATAGAGAGGAGCACCAATCTGTTATGTCAATAGCCGATTCTGTGAAAGTTACAGAAATGCTTATAGCCTGGGGAAACGGTGATGAACACGCACGTGATGAACTTATCCCTATTGTCTATGACGAACTTCGTCACATTGCTAGAAGCCACCTGCGTCGTGAGCATAATCGAGGTATATTACAGACTACTATACTGGTTCACGAAGCCTATATTCGTTTAGTCAATGTCAAGCAGGTTCAATTTACAAACCGTGCCCAGTTTTTTGGCTTAACAGCCTATCTAATACGCCAAATTCTAGTTGATCATTCACGCAAGAGTTTAGCTGAAAAGCGTGGAAAAGGTTCAGTAGAAATCTCACTCGATGGCCTAGAAGCAATATTGACAGTTTCTTCAACCGATATCCTTCATCTTGATAATGCACTTAACCGTTTAGAAATACTCTCTCCAAGACAAAAAGAGATTGTTGAACTTCGTATTTTTGCAGGGCTTTCACACACTGAGATTGCTGAAGCGCTTAAAGTCTCTACCCGTACAATAGACAGGGAATGGATGATGGCGCGTGCTTGGCTCCAGCGTGAGTTTGCTAGCCAACAGTAATAATAGGCCAAGGATTCTTAAATGACACCTGAAAGGTATCAGCAATTAACAGAACTCTTCCTTGCTGCTCTAGATTGTGATCCAGAAAAACGTTCAATAATGCTTGCATTGGCTTGTAAAGATGACCAAGTGATGTTAAATGAAGTGCAGTCGCTACTAGCTGCACATCAAGAGTCAAGTGTGCTCGACAAAGCATTACTGGCTACATCATCAAATAGTTCTAAAACTACTTCTCAAGATTCCAGACAGTTAGCATTATTTGCTGGAAGGGTTATTGGTGAATATTGTTTAACGCACGAAATTGGCCGGGGTGGAATGAGTGTAGTTTATGAAGCATATAATCAATCAAACTCACATGCTCCGATAGTAGCCATTAAGATCCTGATATGCAACGCAAACACAGAGCTTGTGCTGAAACGTTTTCGTATTGAGCAACAAATCCTTTCTTCACTACAACACCCAAACATTACACGTCTACTCGATGGCGGTATAACAGCAGATGGTTTTCCATTCTTTGTGATGGAAAATGTAAATGGTTTGCCAATAGATGTTCATTGCGATACATACAAACTAAATATATTTGAAAGATTAGATTTATTTCGGACTGTCTGTAAGACTGTGCAATATGCACATCAAAACCTGGTAGTACACAGGGATCTAAAACCGAGCAATATTTTAGTTACAGCAGATGGTACAACCAAGTTATTAGATTTTGGAATTGCCAAAGTCATCAAACCCAGTCTGGTTGACAGCCTTGCGTTAACTGTTTCCCAGACACAGACAGGAGTGCGACTATTTACACCAGCATATGCCAGTCCAGAACAGATAGAAGGGAAAAATGTAACCACTCTATCAGATGTGTATTCGCTAGGCTTGTTACTATATCTGTTACTTACTGGAAGATATCCATTTTATCTCAAAGAAAATACAACTGAAGAATTACTTCAATCGATCTGTAATGACGAGCCTTTGCGACCAAGTAATGCAGTAAAACTTTTAGAGACAGAACTAAAAGTCTTTGCAATTGATTATGTCTCACCAGAAAAACTTAGTGCTGATAGAAAAACAAATATTACACGTCTTCAACGCCAACTTTCCGGGGATCTAGACAACATCATTTTGATGGCGATGCGCAAGGAGCCATCAAGGCGATATTCATCAGTTGCTGAACTCCTAGCCGATATTGAAAGATATATTGCAGGTCTTCCAGTTATTGCTTGTGAAGATACAATCTCCTACCGTACAGAAAAATTTGTTCGTCGTAACTGGAAAGCATTAACAATAACAATATTTATCATTTTTATATTGATTACAGGAATCACTATGACTGTTCGACAAACGCACATTGCTAATAAGCAACGACAGATTGCAGAACAAAAAAGTAAAGAGATACGTGAAATAGCTAACTCTTTTGTTTTTGAAATCCACGACGCAATAAAAAACCTTCCTGGTTCAACAGCAGCACGAGAATTAATTGTAAAACGGGCATTGGAACTTTTGGCTGCTCAAGAGCAAAATGCTGAAAACGATTTAGGATTACAAAAAGACCTTGCATTTTCCTATCAAAAAGTTGCTGATATTCAAGGACAACCATTCTTATCCAACATTGGTGATACTGATGGAGCACTAAAAAACTATGAGAAATCACTAGAATATTTCCAAAAAGTATCCAAACAAAAACCTAAAGATAACGAAGCAACATACAATTTAAGTATTGCCCATCAACGAATGGGAGATATATTAAACAGCTTAGGTAAAGCTGACGAAGCAATATCTTCTCATAAACAAGCGTTATTGTTTGCTGAAAAGTTGGGTGAGGTTGACAAAAAAGTTTTTCTGTATCGACGACTTACCTTCAGTATTTACAGAAGCATGTTCAATGTTCTTCAAACTAGCAATCTACTCGAAGCAAGCAAAATAACTCAAAAGATGAATTTACTCTCATCCCAGCTATTACAGGAGCATCAAGATAGTAATGCAGAGATTGATCAAGCAGGAAGTTTTTATAGAATCACAATTATGTTGCATGCTATTTCAGATACTCTTAGCGAAAAAGTTGGAGATACCGCGAGCGCGCAAGACCTGCGCTTAAAAGCAGTTGAGTACCAAAAAAAGTCAACAGAGATTATTGAGCGTTTGAGCAAAGAGAAACCTTATGATGCAAGGCTTGAGTTTCGGCTTGCCGATTGTTTAGGACTACTTGGGACTTCATTGCTTTATGTTGGAGAGACAGAAAAGGCAATCAAACTATATAAGTACCAACAAGAAATCTATAAAAAACATGCTGCTATTGATAGTTTTAATGAACAACTTCCCAATAGTATTTGGATAACAGATTACCAGATAGCAACGGCAATAAGTAAGAAAAATGTTGTTCTTGCTGTAAGGCAATATGAAAAAGTCATACAAGATTATGAAAATCTTTTTGCAAACAAGACACCAACATTACTTAGAAGATTGGTTTTAGCTCAGTGTTTTATGCAGTTAGGAGAAAACCTAGAGGTTCAAAAACAATTTGCCAAAGCTCTCCTCAATTATCAAAAATCAGCAGACATATACAATCAGCTACTTTCCTATGACTCACACCACTTCCTGTTTCAATCAAAATTAACAATTTTATACCTCAAAAAAGCTCAAATACTTATTACATTAAGCCGTCAAGAAGAAGCAAAGCAATTTTTATCTGAAGTTATAGCTAAAAACCAGAAACAACTTTCTACGGCTGAAATGCTCTCAGAAACCGCCTGGCTGTTATTAAACTCTCCTATAAAAGACCTACAAAACACAACACAAGCATTAGAATTAAGTAAGCGTGCAGCAGATATGTCCAACTACCAAAACCCTTTTATTTTATCTGTCTATGCCTATGCACTCTATCAGTCAGACCATATGGATGAATCAGAGAAATACATTCAGGAAACCCTCAAATTTATACCATTTCTAGATACCAAAAATTACCAAATGGATATAACAAACATCAAGAATCATTTTGAACACTTAAGAAAAGGAGATTAACTATGCCTAACTTAGAATTGCCAAAACTCCCTATTACCTCTCAAAACAAGTTCATAAATATTTGTTTTA
>JAHFUF010000208.1 GCA_023265235.1 Blastocatellia bacterium | reverse complement strand
TCTACTAATAGTATGTTTATACAGCTATTTACTCTTAGTCCGTTTTAACAAAGCACAATCTTATAAACGAGGAATGGCAGCAATTAATCAAGCTTTAGAGCTTTGGCCAGGAGTGTTATCTCAACTCGATGGATTACGAGGCACTATAAAACTAGAATCAAATAATGAGTCATTATTAAACAACCAAAGGTTTTCGGCTCTCTTAAACTCTATTGCGTTTAAACAACGCGAACGAATTGTAGTTTCAGGAGTAAAAGTTCCTATTTATGTTAAATTTTATTTGCATACTAGTAACTTACACATAGTACCACTGCCAGGCAACATTAGTTCAGAAAAGCAAGAAAAAGATTCTTGGCTGCCTACTACAGTGGAAGTGATTGCTACACAACAAGATATTTTGTTAGCAGATTTTATTGATAAAAACGGCCAACCAACTTGGACTATAGATCCACTGGAATTAGAAAACCGAATTAATAATAGCCCTGGGGTACTTTCTTGGGTACTTGCAATTAATGCTTCTGGGGGTTATGAGCAAACATTAAATTTGGTTTATCAGATTCTGTTAATGATAATTTCTTTTTTGATTTTTTTTGTTCCTACTTATGTATGGTATGACTCAAAAGGACGCTATCGCTATTCAGGACACTGGACAATGTTAGTAGGAGCAACAAACCTAGGAGGACTACTGCTTTATTTGCTTATTGGTAGGGTGCTTGCTACAACTTGTCCAGAATGCCATCAAGCAATAAATGAAAAGCAAAAATTCTGCCCTTACTGTCGAGTGTCACTAAAAACCGAATGTCGCCACTGTGGACAAGCCTTTGGGCGTAATTGGCAGTTCTGCGCTAGTTGCGGCCATAAACCCGAACGGGAAAATAATTAAACCATCTTGCTTTGAACTTTGTTTATATAAAGCTGTTTAACTAGAAAACTGTGTTGTGGAGGCTTTATGCGTACAGCACTGCTACTTATAACAATAGCTTTACTAATATTTTTTATTTTTAGCTTGCTTGGATTTGAACTAGGGATAGTAGTACTACTCTGCGCTTCTTTACAGGAACTATGGAGAAGCGAAACCTTGCCTAATCAAAACCTGTAGCGTTTTACCATAGACGTTATCTCTAAGAATAAATAGAGTTTATAATCTTTATAGTAGTCCGACTTTCTTGGCATGTTCAGCAATTTTTTCACTTACTTCTAAAGCTAAAGCTAAAGCATTACGTCCGTCTTTGCCTGTAACCAATGGGGGTTGGTTGTGTTTAACTGATGCTACAAAAGCTGCTAATTCAGCCCTTAAAGGCTCATCTGTGGCTACAGGTAAAAGTCCTGCTTCAATTACTGGTTGTCCAATTGCTGTTTTTGGTGGAAGTAGACTGCAAATTGCCGCTTGTTGGGTAACATAATCCAAAGGAATATAGACACCTGGTTGAAAAAGTCTTAGCTTACGTGTTTTTTCACTAGAAATCCGGCTAGCAGTAACATTAGCAATACAGCCATTAGCAAATTCTAGCCTTGCATTAGCAATATCAAACTTAGGAGAAATTACTGGAATACCTACAGCACTAATATTTATTACTGGAGATTTTACTAACCAAGAAATAATGTCTAAGTCATGAACCATTAAGTCCATTACTACATCTATATCTAGGCTACGTGGAGAAAACAAGCTCATTCGGTGGGTTTCAAAAAACCTTGGCGTGGTAACAACTTTGCTAACAGCAACTACCGCAGGATTAAAACGCTCTAAGTGTCCTATTTGTAAACAAACATTATTTGCTTGTGCGGTGCTAATTAGTTTGTCTGCTTCACTTAAAGTGCATGCAATAGGTTTTTCAATTAGTACTGAAACCTTGTTTTTTAGTAGCTCGCAACCAATCAAACAATGGTCAATAGTAGGAACAGCCAGACTTGCTGCGTCAATTTGTCCAAAAAGTTCTCTATAATCAGAATAAAACTTAGTGTTATATTCCTTAGCGATTGCTTGGCCCCGTTCGATATTGCTATCACAAACACCTACTAGGTCAACTCCTGACATATTGGAATAAATTCTTGCATGGTGACGACCTAAATAACCTACTCCAATAACAGCAACTTTTAACATAGACCTCTCCTAAATTAAGATTTGCCAACCAAAGTTAAACTTGCAAGTTCTGCAATAAACCCCTCTGTTAGTTGTCTGGTCTGAGTATCAGCATTTAATGCGTCTTCAATGCTATTTAGCTCTTTAACCCCTTGTTTTTCACAAGTAGAAATTGCTTGAGCAATCACCCTGGAAATATCCATAAACCCTATTTTACCAGCTAAAAACGCTGCCACAGCAACTTCATTAGCAGCATTTAAGACGGCTGGAGCAATACCACCTAAGCGTAAGGCTTTATAAGAAAGGTCAATAGCAGGAAAACGCTCTCGGTCTGGGGCAAAAAATTCTAACTTTTGTAAACTAGTAAGGTCTAATCTTGGTAAATCTAAGACTAATCGATCAGGATAGGTTAAGGCATATTGAATAGGTAGCCGCATATCAGTGCGACCTAGTTGAGCTAGAAAAGAGCCATCTACAAGCTCAATCATTGAATGCACCACTGATTGAGGATGAATAACAATATCTATTTGCTCAGGAGCAAAACCAAACAACCAATGTGCTTCAATTACCTCTAAGCCTTTATTCATCATTGTTGCAGAGTCAATGGTAATTTTTGATCCCATTTGCCAAGTAGGATGTTTCATGGCTTGGGCGATTGAGGCTTTTTCCATTTCTTCTCTAGGAGTATTACGAAATGGGCCACCTGAGGCAGTCAAAACAAGTTTAACAACTTCATGATTTTTTTCACCACGCAAACATTGATGTAGGGCATTATGTTCGCTATCTACAGGTAAAATTTCTGCACCGTTTTCACGAGCGCGTTTTTGCATCAACTCGCCTGCCATTACTAAAGGCTCTTTGTTAGCAATAGCAACTCGTCGACCTAGTTCTATAGCTTTATAAGTAGGTAGCAATCCTAGCGCACCGACCGTAGCAGAAACAACTATTTCTGCTTGAGGGTGGGTGGCAACTGCTAACATTCCGTCCATACCAACATAAATTTTTGGTAGTGCAGTATTTAATGCTTCTAGACGTTCTGTTAAATCTTTAGCATGAGCGGTTGTAGAAACAGAGACAATCTCAGGCTTGTAACGTGCAGTTTGTTCTGCTAATAGTCCTGTATTTATACCACCAGAAATTGCTACCACTTGAAAGCGTGGTGAGAGACGATCAACAACATCCAAAGTATTTCGCCCAATTGAGCCAGTAGAACCAAGTATTGCTATTTTTTGCATAGTTAGAAAAACCTCAAAAACTTGCTATTTAATAAACAGAAAATAGTACACCAATGTTAATAAATTCTGCGATCAAGATTAGCTGATACTTTAATAAACTGATTAACTTGGGCGAGAAAAAGGAAGCTTTTTTGACCTTTGGCCTAAAGAATGCCTTAATACCTTAAAAACTTAAAAACTATTTCTTAGTAGCTGAATCAGCCACAGTAGCGGGATTTGTGGGCAACTTAACCCCTAATGCGCTAGCAAAATTAGTTATGCTTCCATAAACTTGTGAGACTACTTGACTAGCAATTCCTGCTTTAACACGTTCATAATCGGCGGGTGTTATTTGTTGAACAAGAGTAGAGATTTTTTCATTAAAGAGTGGTACAACTTTCCAGCTAGCATTATTTAAAATATCCGCTAATTCATCTGTAAGCTTAGTAGCTTGACGAGCCGAAGCTTTACGGCTAAGGGTTAGAGCTTTACTGGCAATTTGCGCCCCACATTCTGAAGCCATATGTTCAATCATTTTTTTAGAGATTTTTTTTGTTTGTAAAGGTGACAAATAGTTTGTAATCACTTCTTGGACAATTGTATCTATTTCTTGTTGCATTTCTTGGAAAGCATCTGTTTTATTTTTATCTAACATTAACAACTCCTTAGCCAAAACAACTAATATTACCTAGCAATCTTACGAGCTTTATATATCAAAATATATTGAACTTTAAACCACTGTCAATGCTAATACCACTTAAACTAGCATCTTGAGTATTTTTAAAGGTATAAAGAAAAATAATCGTTAAAAACGTTGCTTGACGCTACAAGACAAACGTAATACCATGCATTCTTTGCAGTCTCTCTAAATACCTTAAAAGTTTTATATTAATACTTTCAGCTAGAAATTTTTGTTTAACATTGAGGGAGAGCTTTAATGAAAAAAGTCCTAGTTGTTGATGACGAAGAGGATATTCGTGATCTTCTTTACGATATCTTGTCTGATTCAGGTTATGAAGTAGTTTTAGCTGAAGATGGGCTAAAAGCTGTAAGCGAAGTAAAGAAAAGCCCCCCTGATTTAATTATTTTAGATGTAATGATGCCTGTTATTAGCGGCCCACGTTTAATGTTGATGCTGCGTTCCTATACTGAGCCTGTAAGTAAGATTCCTATTATTATTTGCTCTGCTTCGCACGTAGTTGATGAAATATTGCATTCAGATGAGTTTGATGTACATCCTGAAGATTGTATTTCTAAACCATTCCAAGTCAGAGAGTTATTGCGTAAGGTTCAAGACCGAATAGGAGTTTAATAATCCAACTAATTTTTGGTTACTAAAAGCGAGCAAAAAAGCTCGCTTTTTCTATTGCTATATTTGAGTAGACAGTTAAGGTTTTAAGTAGCACACAAAGTCAAGATATTGGCGGAGATGTGTAGGAATCGAACCCACCCAGGCCAGCGCTTACTGACCCACTACAGATTTGAAGTCTGCGGAAACCACCAGGCCCCATTCACCTCCAACCCTTTTATAAAAGCTTTTCTAAATTTTGTAAACCTATGAAACCAGAAAACACATTTATTCTTCGAGAAATGCCCTCAACATCCAAGCCATTTTTTCATGTTGCTCCATTAAACCTGTAAGAAAATCGCTAGTTCCTACATCGTTGAAATCATTACAAGTTTGTATATCTTTACGTAAATTGGTAATAATTAGCTCATGATCTGCTAGTAAATTAGCTAGCATGGTTTGAGCGTTAGGATGCTCGCTAGGGCGTTCGCTTAAGCGAGTTTTTTCGGAAAATTCGCTTAAGGTGGCCATAGCTTTACGCCCTAAAGCTCGCACCCTTTCTGCGACCTCATCAATAATATTGTCTAGTTCCTTATACTGTGACTCAAAGAACTTATGTAAGTCATTGAAATGCATTCCAGTAACATTCCAATGATAGTTTCTAGTTTTGGTATAAAGTACATATTCATCGGCAAGTAAGGTGTGTAGAATATCTACTACACCAGCACGTTGTTCAAGAGTTAATCCTATATTTAGTTTCATTATTGTCTCCTTAAGAATGAAATATTAAGCTAAATCAAATAATAAAATTTCAGCGTCTTCTTTAGCTAAGAAATGTAGTAATTTTTCTTCACTAATAGCAACAGCATCCCCAGGTTTTAGCAAGGTATTATTAAGTAAAATTTCTCCACAGGCAATTTGTACCCAAATGTGACGATTTGCACCAATTTGGTATTCTAAAGAGTTATTTATTGTTAATTTAGCTAAAAAAAGCTTTATATCTTGTTGTATAGTTACTAAATCTTTTCCACTTTCCTTAGCAGCAATTAACTGCCATTTGTTTGATGTTAAAGAAATAGATTTTTGTTCATATCCTGGCTTGAGTCCTTTTTGTTCTGGGACAATCCATATTTGTAGAAGATGTACAGGTTGACTTTGAGAGGCATTATATTCACTATGACTAATGCCTGTACCAGCACTCATACGCTGAATTTCGCCAGAATGAATAACAGAACCGTTTCCTAAACTGTCTTGATGCTCAAGACTACCAGATAAAATATAGGTAATAATCTCCATATCTTGATGAGAATGTGTAGGAAAACCTCCTCCTGCTTTTACATAATCCTCATTAATAACTCGGAGATTGCGAAACTGGTTGTGCTCAGGATCATAGTAATTATTAAAGGAAAAACTATGATAGCTATCTAACCAAGCTACACTGGTTTTTCCTCTTTCGTTATGGCGTCTGATTTTCATAAAATGCTCCTAAATTAAAATTATTTTAGAATTATTCTAATTATAAAATAATTTTTGTCAAGGGTTTTTGGAAAGATTTTTTTATCTCAAGTTTTAAATATGTGATAATAAGAGTAAGTACCTAATAAAGCTTAAACCCTTGTATCTATTTTTTTCTATACAAAAAATATAGAATGAGCCTTAGGTTACTTAATAAAAACAATAAAATTTTTAGTGACTAAATAATGTATAGTATGAATAACACTATGGATTTTACTAGCACAAAAAATTACAAAAGCTAAGTGAGGGAAGACAAGATGGAAAAGGATTTGGTGTTTTCTAATATTGCAGGTTGTACGGATGTAGGGTTAGTCAGAGACACTAATGAAGACGCGTTTCTGATGGCAGATTTAATCTTAGGACGTACCCTACCAGATACTTTTCATGTTAGCCATAGATTAGGTGAAAATTCTATATTGCTAGTAGTTTCTGATGGAGTTGGTGGCGCCAATGGAGGTGAAGTTGCAAGCGATCTAACAGTTCTAGCAATTAAAGATGCCCTACTGAGGCTGCCAAAAACCATTTCTCCTTATGATCGCTTAGTCGCGGCAGTAGAAGAAGCGAATTATTTGGTTTGGAATGAAAGACAAAATAGTGCTGCACTTGGAAATATGTCTGCTACAGTTGTTGCGGCACTTATTGAAAGCAACCAAGTTTATATTGCTGAAGTAGGCGATAGTCGAGCATATCTTATTCGTAAAAATAACATTAAACAAGTTACTACAGATCAATCATTTGTTGCTCAGCTAGTTATAAGAGGTATCCTTAAACCAGAACAAGCTGTAAAACACCCTCGCAGAAATGTCATACTACAATCAATTGGCAATAAAGACGCAGTAAGAGTAGCTGTTAGTATGTTTCAATTGCAACGTAATGACATTTTAATATTGTGCACAGATGGTTTGTCTAATTTAGTTCGTGCAGATGAAATACTACAAATTTCTAGTTCTTTAAGCCCAGAAAATGCTTGTTGGCGAATGATCCAAATGGCAAAAGAACGTGGTGGACAAGACAATATTACACTCGTTCTAGGTCGCTTTTATGGAGATAGCCTAACCAGCGACGTCTCAGTAAGTAGACTAACCCAAGCTGTAAAACCACTATCAGTTTATGATCCTGATGAGGTAATAGAAAAAAGCCATAAACGTACTAGATACTTAGGTAATGCATCAATTGTTAGTAAACTCTATGGCTCTAGTGAGTTTCAACACTTACCTAGACTTACTCCTACAGATTCACTAGCGAATTTTCCTAATGCCAGTATTATTAAACAAGAATGTAAGATGTTAATGGAGCATCTAGATTATTGTTATCAAATACTCGCGCTTAAACCTGAACAGGTTGAGCAAGCAGCACAATGGTTAGAATCTAATGGAATGCAATATACAAAACGAGATGAGATATTAAAACAACTCCAAGAAAATCTAGAGCAACTCAAAAACGTAACAGATACTATTTCACAACTGCGTAAAGAATGGGATACACAAAAATAATAAGTCCCCAGTCCCCAGCCCCAGTTCCCAGCCCTAAAGGAGGGCTATTATCAGACGTCGCTACCGCGACTAAGAATCTGGTTTTCATTAGAATCATTAGAATCATTAGAATCATTAGAATCATTAGAATCATTAGAATCATTAGAATCATTAGAATCACTAGAATCAGTGGTTTACAAAACAAATTCCATATATATTAAATTAAAATCAATATTTTTACCGAAGGTTATAGCTTATGTGGCAAAAACTTATTTTCCTAGTCTTGCTTATGGTGTTACTAATT
>JAHFUF010000004.1 GCA_023265235.1 Blastocatellia bacterium | reverse complement strand
ATAGGTATTCTATATAGCCCTTGAGAGAATGAATTAAATGAGTAAGTAAGGTAGTATTTGTAGCTATAGCAGCAAGCTCAATCTTTTTGCCAAGCGAACTAATATGCATAAACCCGAAACTACCACCATGTCCATAGATTTGATCCCCTAGGGTTATTAATTGCTCAAAATCCTGTTGGTCTAAAGCCGTTTCTAGTAAAAGGACGACTTGTTGTTCTTGGCTAAGATACCAAGGAATTAAATCTTTATACTCCTGAAATTCTTTGGATTGGTAGTATTGTTCAGTTTTTTCCCATTCTTTGCATTCATCCCACTGTTGCCATTCTTCTGAATTGATTTGTTCGTAAGTTAAATCACTAGCATTGTAATAAACCATAAGCTTTCCTCAAAAAATCCCTTAGAGATTTGCTTATTTGCTAACCTATTAATAAACACCTAGTAATTAATCAGTAAGCCCTTATTAATTATCTAGCCTTATTTTTGATTGAAAAAAACAGTTATATATAAGTCGTTTTTTTTAGCAGATTTCTTACAGATCTTGGGAAGTTTTTCCTGAAAGTTAGCAAAAAAAATCACCTAATCAAGTCTAGTTAAGTTTAGTCTTAAAGCTTCAATCTTATTTCCAACCTGGAATAGGTTTTTTTCTAGTTTTTGGCTTTGTTTTAATGCCTCTTCATAATGCTCACTAGGAGTTTGGTTAATTAGGTGAACTATCTAAAATACCGTTTTCTCAAGGAAGGATTATTTGGAAAGAAGGTAATAACAAAATGAAAACCGCTATCTTAGCATTATTTGATAATACTGCACCTAAATAATACTGATAGTGGGTTTGTAATTTAAGTTTTATAAATGAACAAGACTCAAGTTTAATGAAAACTATATTTGGCCAAGCCAATTATCATCATTAGCCTTAAAAGCTGATTTTATACCAGCAATAACACTATTAGGTAGAACTCCTTTTTCTAATATTTTAATGTTTCGTTTGATATGCTCTAAGTTAGTAGTTCCAATAACACAACTATGAACCCCATCGGTAAAAGCAGCAAATCTTAAAGCAAGCTCTAGCCAATCTATGTCAAATTGGAGGTTCATTTTGTTTAGACGTAACCAATATTCTTCACAATAATTACCATAAGGTCTTTCTCTATAATTCCAAGCAATATTAGCTAAAGGTCGTTTGGCTATAACCGCAATATTTTCCTTTTTAGCTTTGGAAATCACAGTATCTATTACCTTTTGATCACATATATTGACAGAGGTCATAATAGACTTAAATTTATTAGTACTAATAGCATATTCTAAAGCCTCATTTTCGCCAGAATAAGCCGCTACACGTACTTTGCCAGCTTCTACTGCTTTAACTAATGCTTCTATAACATCAGTATTTTTCAGGGTTTCTAAAGGACAAGAATGAAGATGAACAATATCTATATAACCTGTCCTTAAAGTTTGTAAGGCTCTTTCTATACCGGCAGTAATACAGCCATATGTCCAATCTTGATAGCCTTCTACTGAATAACCAATCTTTGTTGATAAAACAAATTCACTCCTTCTATTAGAAATGTGTTTTCCTATTCTCTGTTCTGAAATACCATAGCTTCTAGCTGTATCTATTAAGTTAATTCCATAGTCAAGTATGGTATTTAGCAGTTTATCTATCTGTTTTTCACTGATGCTTTCATCCCCTATTAGCCCAGCACCAAACCCTAGAGGGGTAACTTTTATTCCTGTATCTGCAAAATTTCTTAATTCTATACTCATTATTAAAGTTTCCTTAAATGGAGTTTTAACCTGCTTTCTTAAAGTCAGCTATATCAAGCATAATATTGTTAGCAATGTTAGAAATAGGGGTAAAATAAGAAGGTAGTCTATTATCTACGCTACTATCCATAGTAGTAATTTCTAGGTAATGGCAATAGTCATAGAGCTTAGAAGCACTATCACTACCTAAAATATCGCCAAGGCTTAATCTAAATGATTCTTTTTCGTGATAGGTCGATGAATAGACGTGGTGTCTTGTAGTAATAATTAGTTTTCTATCATTGTAAGTATCTCTACAACAAGAGTTTATTATTCTAGACATTAATTTTCTAATAGACACAGAATTGTTATTTTTAGCAACAAAACCATCCAATAGCACTACTTGAGACTTTCCTATTTTACTAACTAGCTCACTTACAATATAGTTATAGTTGTTTTCATAGATTTGTCTTAATAGCAATCGATAGTTACAGTATAAAGTATCAATATTATATTTATTAGTAAGTTCTGCTAGGATTGCTACGGCTAAATGAGTTTTCCCTACTCCTGAGTCTCCAGAAAATATTATTCCTACTTCTTGGTTAAAATAATGGTTTACATATTCTTGACAGGCAACCAAGGCTAAGGATTGAGATTTATTTGTCTGTGAATATTGAGGATATTGTGAATACTGAGAAGATGTAGAATACTGAGAATAGGTAGCACCTTGAGGCACATAGTTGTTTAGCTTATAGTGTTCATAATTGGCAAAACTATTGGGTAATTCAGGGAAGCAACATTTAGCAAATGTAGGTTTATAGACTAGGCTAGTTTCGTTATTAGTTTCAGATTGCTTAGATTCTCCTGTTTGATTAAAAGTAATAGCTTGTGTTGGTAGATTTTGATTATTAGAGTCTAAAAGATTTTTTTGGTAACTAGCTAATTCTACTCTGGCAAACTCAGTAGCTAGTAAATCGCTAGCTTGTCCTTTGGTGATATGATGAGGGTAAGAAATATTAAAGCTTTGTAGTAGGGCGATTTGTTTACTAGAAGCATTTTGTATACGCCAATTAGCCTCAAGGTCAACCAAAACTGATACCCCAAGACTACGTACAAAATCTTGTGCCATTCCCATTGAATATTCTAAGGTTAGAGTTTTAGCAATTAGGTTAGTTTTATTATCTTGTCTCCAAACTACAGACCAATCAAAATTATTTTCTGTAATAAGAAACACTATACCATTATCACCTATAGATAATGCATAGCACTTTTCTGATAATTTTAGCCAATTAAACCTTAATCCTTTTTTGACAGCCTTTTCTTTAGCTAGTAATTCTTCTTGTTCAACTTGAGTCTCAACTTCAGTAATATCTTGTGTTGATAAAGAATTAACTATTTCTACTTCTCCTTGTGATTGTGCTTGTGCTTGTAGTACTGATTGGGTTTGATTTTCAGCTTCACCTAGAGATTTTTGCTGTTCTGCCAATAAATCTAAGGCTTGAACTTGATAGATCTCTGTTTCTTGTTCTGTTTCTTCAGTGATAGCAAGCAGAGATTTTTTCTTTAGCTTAATGTCAGCAATACCAAAGAGAGAAGGTAAAGTTATGAGATTGTGGCGGTTGCTTAAACCAACAAGGTCAATTATTAAACAATTTTTTTTATTAGGATGAAGACGAGTCCCTCTACCTAGCATTTGCAAGTAGAAGCTTTTGCTTTTAGTAGGGCGAGCAAACAAAATACAGTCTATTGTTGGTTCATCAAATCCTTCAGTTAATATCATACAATTAACTACTACTTGAGTTTGGCCAGTACGTAAGCGATTAAGTATATCTTTTCTCTCTTTAGGCGAAAGCCTACCATCAATAGATTCACAAGCAATATTGTTCTGCTTAAACAATGTAGCAATACTACGAGCTAGAGTTACTCCTGGAACAAAAATCAGAGTTTTTCTATTACTTGCATAGTTCTGGAAGGCAGAAAGGATTTGCCTAGGAGTATCACTATTAGTTAAAGCTTTAATGAGTTCAGCTTCAATAAAATCTCCTGCTCTAGTTTCAACTTTATCAAGGTCAACATCAAGCTCAACATCTTGCCAAGTAAGGTCACAGAGGTATTGCTCGTTAATCATCTCTAGCAGACCACGGTGATAGACAATCTCTTGGAAAACACTATTTAATCCAACCTTATCACCACGTTCAGGAGTAGCAGTAACTCCTAGGGTTAATGGAGCATTGGTAGAATTAAATGAACCTAGAGAATGTAGGACTTTTTTATAGCTTTTGGAGCAAGCATGATGAGCTTCATCAACAATTATAGTAGAGAAGTTTTTTTCCAGTTGTGACAAACGAGACTCTCTAGTTAATGTTTGAATAGAGGCAATGATGATTTGTTGGTCTGTTTGGTTACGTTCAGCTTTGACTATACCAATATCAGCAGAAGGAAAAACCATTCTAATTTTATCAGCAGCTTGTTCAATAAGTTCATCACGATGAGCTATTACAAGACTACGGCCTGAAGTATTAGCAACCAAGTGTGCAAAAATTACTGTCTTTCCACATCCTGTAGGAAGTGAGACTAGTAAGCGATTCTTACCTTCCCTAAACACTCTATCAACTTGAGATAGACTTTCTATCTGATAAGGTCTGAGGGCTAGCTTTGGGCTTAAGGCAATATTATTAGACTCAGCCATTAATGGCAGTAAAGTTGTAGTTGGTTGAGGATTAGTTAATGTCTCAGCCATAATTAGATTAGTTATTTTCTTAATCGAAAGATCCTGCTATTGCTAATTGCTAATTATCTACAAAATGCACGCAAAATAAAGCTTTATTTCTACTAAAAGTTTTCTAGGAATGCGCTGCTTGTAAGTTTTAAAAGAATGTAACTCCTTGAATCGCAATAATCGTAATAATCCAACAAGCCCTCCTATGGTTAGTAGGCGCACCCTATAATGTTTATTGTAGATGCATCAAAGGCCACATCTGCTCCAACAAAAAATAATGTAACCTAAGTATATTTATTAGTTATCGTTTGATTATCTAATTAAAGACTAGTAGTCTAGACACTCTTGCTTCTCTCTAGTTGCTTTTCTTTAGCTAATAAGTTAAATTTTAGCAATTGTAAACTATTCGCTAGGAACAATTATGCCTGTAACTTTACCCGGTGAAATAACACAGCTACTAGAAAAATGGAATGAGGGCGATAAAACTGCATTAGAAACAGTAATGGTATTGCTTTATGATGAATTACGTGGTTTAGCTCGTTACTATTTACAAAACGAGCGTAAAGATCACACTTTACAACCTACAGCACTAGTAAACGAGTCTTTTCTAAAACTAATTAAAGAACAAGATCTAAAATTGGAAAACAGGGAGCATTTCTTAGCTATTGCTGCACAGATAATGCGACATATTTTAGTAGACTATGCTCGCAGACGTAAAACTACTAAACATGGTGGAGAAATGACTAGGTTAGTATTTGATGAAGCATTTGATAAGCCTATTGAAAAAAACTTTGACTTAGTGATGTTAGATGATGCCTTAACATATTTAGCTAAGCTTAATCCTATGCATAGCCAAATTGTAGAAATGCGTTTTTTTGGTGGAATGTCTATAGATGAAATTGCTGTTGTAACAGGAGTTTCTTCTCGTACAGTTGACCGTAACTGGTTAGTAGCAAAAACTTGGCTTTATCAAGAATTAACAAAATAGTAATAACTATGACAAAACAAAGGATTTAAATTTATGAGTTCTGTTGACAATATTACTCCATTTAATGGTGCTTGTATTAAAATAAAAGGTGCTGGATGCTTGTTAAATATCACAGGTGATGAAAAAGCAGGGTATCTAGTAACATTGGGGCTTCTAATTTCACCAGCTATAAATGTTAAACAACAGGAGTTAAAGACAGGTAAAGTCATACGAACCTATCCTTTACCGATAGATAGCCCAAATAACTTTTGGAATGATACTAAAAATGTATCAACTAAAATAATTCGTCCAATAAACCCTACTCCTGATTCTAGGTTGCTAGCCTTTTCTTATATGCCAAATTCGTCATATCTTTATTCTGGAGCAGCCAATCTAGGTTTTAATGAAGAGCTTTATATAGATTGGTCAAAAATTCCTTACAAAATCCACTTTCATATTGATGGACAATTTTCTACTTATAACTTAGGTGTTTGTTCTGGCGACCCTAAAGAATTAATAAACATGTCATTCTATAACATAGGCGATCCTAGAGTTCCTCCCTTTGATTTTGGCGATGTTGGAAAAAATATTGGCTCTACAATAGAACTATCGACTAGTAACCAAGAACTTTTTTACCTTGACCTTGAAAGTAAAATAATGCTTAGTCGTTATGACTGGGATTTATATACAGATATAGAAATAGAAAGTTGTCTGGGTAAACCTACAGAGGAGCCTTTCAAATATTATTACGATAATCAAATTATTGAATATATTAATGAAAAGGGAAAAATTACGCCTATTGAACCAGGGACAGGGATATATCCAAAGATTATAAATTGCCAACAGTCTATAGTGACAGACAAAGTTATGACAGACAGAGTTTATTGCTCCCCATTAGTTTTATCAGCAAATCACTCTTAAAATTAGCTTAAGAGCTACAATCAAGTAGCTCTTTAATTGCGTTTTGTATTTGTCCAAACCCTACTGAATTTTTAGTTATTACTGATAAGTTTAGTAGTATTGGTAGGTTTTTCCCATTACTAATTTTATTAGCTTGTTCTGCATATTTTATTGCTAGGGGTTGATTACGTAAACTTTTAGGTTCACAGTTGAACAAAAGCCATGCATAGTTAGATAATTCTATAGCAGAAGGCTCTTTTCTAGCTGCTATCTCGTATATCTCGTAGTTTTCCAAGGTTTCTATTAAGATTTTGGTAGCCTTGTTTTCTTCCCCTTCTTTAACCAAGAATGTTGTGAACTGGTTTAGAGTGTTTATAAAACTAAGTTGAAAATCCATATTTATTGGGTTCTTCATTATTAAGCTTTTATATAGATCAAAAGATGTTGTTAAGTATTTTTTTGCATTATTTTTATTTCCAATTTTTATATAACCTATTGCTAATAATTGATGTGTCTCAGCCAAATAGCGTTGAACCCTGGTATTACTAGGATCATTGTTTAACAATTCTTGGCATATTTGTTCAGCTTTATCATAAAAACTTATTGCCTGCCTAATGTTCCCATTTCCAAATTCTACTTTTCCTATTCCTTCATAAGCATCAGCTAATAAAAAAGGGTATTGCCTATTACTAGGATCATTTATTACTAATTTGTTTAGCATAGAAATAGCTTCTTTTAACAAAACTATAGCTTGTCCTGATTGTCCTATTTTAAGAAGAACAACACTATTTTGCACATAACATCCTGCTAGTTCACTCTGCAAAAAAGGGTTTTCCTTTTCTTTGGCTAAAGCGTTTTTTGCGTTTTCTGTGATTAATTGATTGTAATATAAAGATTTTTGTAGTAGCTCATTTGTAATTGTTACATTATTGATATTCCGTGTTATTAAATCATATATAGTTTCGTAAAGTACGATAAACCGAATATGAATAACAGCTAGTCCTCTGCTAAATTTTTCATTATTTGGTTCTTGTGCTACTAGTTCTTTACGAATTTTTAAGGCTTTACAATAAAACTCCATTGTTCCTATAAAGTCGCCTGTTGATTGCAAAACATCGCCTATTCTAATGTAACAACTGGTTAAAGAATAATTGTTTTCTCGATCCCCACTTTTAAGATTAAATATCTTTTCACGAATAGTACGTACTTTCCCGTAATAGCTTATTGCCAAATCAGTATTGCCAATTCTATCTAGAATTTCTCCCATTCTTTCTAATGCAACAGAGAGTTCTGCTTGAATTTTTAGATCATTAGGGTTTACTTTGGCTAATTCTTCAAAAAAAACTAATGATTTTTTATAGCTTTCTAAGGCTGCTGAAGTATTACCTGTATTGATTCTAAAAGGTCTACCTTGAATATTTCCAACACTTTGATAAGCCAAAGCAAGTTCGTGTTGTAGCTCTGCATCCATGTTTGGCTGCTTACTTAACCTATCTAGGTATTTTAACGCCTCATTAATCATTTCTTCTCGCAAGGCGGTAGTTCCTGCAATTTTTTCTAAACTATCATTATATTTAAATAGTAGCGCATTAGTTAAATCACGAATATCTTTAGAACGTGTTGTTGCCAACTCGTTTTGGGCGGCTAGTAATTGGCTTTGTAGTACTGTTTTTGCCCTTTCTTGTTCAGCTTTCCTTGCTTGCCAAAGTGTACCTGTAACTCCACTTGTAACTAATATTATTAGTAAAACGCTTATAGATAGGTATAGCCAATTACGTTGTATAAACTTATTTGCTCTATACTTAAAAGTATCCTTGCGAGCAATAACAGGAAAACCATTTAAATAGCGTTCTATATCCTGAAAAAATTGTTCTACAGAGCTATAGCGACGTTCTGGTTCTTTGCGTAAAGCCATTAATACAATATTATCTAAATCACCAATCAACGTCTTAACAAGTTTTTTATTTTCCTTTATAGGGCTAATCTCTTTATTTTGAATATTTTGAATATTTTGAATATTTTGAATCATAAGACTTGGTTTAACTGGAAACCATTCACAAATTATTTTTTCAACCTCTTTAGGAGAGCTATTAGTAATATTATAGGGTAGGTGCTCAGTTAGTAGTTTATAAAGCAACACACCTAGTGCATATATATCTACTGCTACTGTAATAGGTTTGCCTAATACCTGTTCTGGGCTGGCATAGGCTGGAGTCATTATTTTTAAGCCAGTTTCGGTTAGGTTAATATCATTATACAAACCTTCATTTTTTATAATTTTTGCAATTCCAAAATCTAATAATTTAGGTGTTCCATCAGATGTTACCAAAATATTACTTGGTTTTAAGTCACGATGTACGATTAGGTTTAAGTGTGCATACCGTATTGCTGTACAGACTTTGCTAAAGAGTTTTAAGCGTTGCGTAATGTTTAATTTGTGAGACTGACAA
The DNA here is from genome assembly GCA_023265235.1 of Blastocatellia bacterium. Lineage (GTDB taxonomy): Bacteria > Acidobacteriota > Blastocatellia > Chloracidobacteriales > JADJPF01 > JADJPF01. The sequence continues at coordinate 20,279 of JAHFUF010000004.1, read as the reverse complement.
TAGCTATCTATTGGTTGACCTTCAACTAATTCCATTGCCAAATAAGGTAATCCATTATCTGTACTACCACGATCTAAGAGTCTAGCAATATAGGAGTGTTCTAGGTTTGCCATTATCTGATATTCCAGATGAAAACGGGCTAAGATAGCTTTGGTATTTGTATAAGAGGACAATATTTTAATTGCTATAGGTTTGCTATTAGGAGCATCATTACGTACTGCTTCAAACACAACTCCCATTCCACCTTGTCCTATTTTACGAACAATTGTGTATTTGTCTACTTTTTGGCCTATTAGTTTTTCTAATTGTGTGTTTTCAACAAAACTTGTTAGTAATGAATCAACTTGGATTAATGGGTTTTCTAAAAATGTATTAGGGGCTTCGCTATTTTTTATTAGCCTTTGAACTTCTCTAAGTAACTCAGAGTCGTTATTACAAACCTTTAATAAAAAAACTTCGCGTTCTGAACCTTCGTACTCTAACGCTTCTAAAAAAATTTCTGTGATTTTGTTATATCGTTTTTGAGCAGCTATTGTTTTTTCGCTTAACATAGTGTAAATCTACATAATAAATAAATATAGAAGATTTCCATCTGTAAATTTTTCTGTGATGGATATGTGGAAAATATCGGGAAATATTTCTAAGTCGTTTACTTTTGCCATCTTTTGTTCTCTTTTGCTAGTAGATTATGATTTTATTATCCATAAACTTAGGTTCACTACGAAATTATTTACACCTGGAAAAATTTGATAGTATTATACATGTCACAAAAGAAGACATAGTAAGTAAAAAACTTGACAAATATGTCTAAAGCTTTTAATATTGCTAATCTCAAAAGATTAACCCATAATAATTATAACTCGCTCTAATTAAATGGAATATAGAATGTTATTACTAAATAGTACCGATGAAAAATAATATAAAAAAAACAATTCCAGAACAAAATCTACCTGCTTTCTTAAGAGAAACCAGAAGAAAAATAGGTTTAACCGTAGAGGAAATAGCAGAGCTATTAGAAACAACAAGCAGAAGCTATAGGAGGTGGGAAACAGGAGAAAATGATCCTAGCGGACAAGCAATAGCTAAACTCTATCAGCTAAGAGAACAAAACTCTGAAATCTTTAGCCCAAAGCAACCTTTTATCAATGTCCCCAACTTAGCCGAACAACAAACTACTTTTTTAGAGCAATTAAATTTGCTGTTAACTTTATTTAAACAACAAGGGAGTTTAATACAAGAGCAACAACAGCAACATCAACAGCAACAAGAATTAGCCAAATCACTTCAGCTAGCACAACAATCTCAACCGCAATCTCAGCAACGCCCTAGTTCCCAACAAACTAATTATCAGCAAACTCAACAACAGCCCAATCAGCCATTACAACAAGATATGGACAGACTTTTTCAATTATTGAAAAAATTAGAAAACAGACTAATTTTCCTGGAAGATAAATGTGGCTATCCTTATCAATCTAATCAATATACTGGTGGGAATACCACTGACAGACATTATAAAAAAAGGAATCGCTAGTTAACACTTAGCTAGTTTGCTTATAATATGGAGCTATTAGAGGTAAGCGTATTTTGGCGATATAATTAAATTAATATTGGGTTATAAGGAAAATATAAGTGGAAAAAGAGAAGACAATGGTAAAAATCAGCATAACAGAGTTAAAAGCATTAGCAGAAAACATAGTTCGTCATAGCGAAGTAATACTAGTACAAAGAGATCCAAAAGACGTAAAAATGGATGAAAGAAGTGCTTTAGTGCATAAGCTATGGCTTAGAGTATCAGAAAAAACGCAATGTCGTGCTGGTGCTTACCCTAATATTAAGGATCATACTACTCATGAGCAAGTGTTAACACTGAAACTAAAAGAACTACTTGATAAAACTTTAGATACTCCTTTGAGTGATGAAGATTATGTTATTTTTCTTTCCAATCTTATTCAAAGAGCGTTAAACCTATAAGGCTCAGATAGATTGCTGTACAGTTTTTTGACTAGATCAGGAAAAAATTCATAGCCATTGAAAAATGTAAATCCTCAAAAAATTAATAATATTATTATCCTTATAAGTTTAGCGTTTCTCACTTTCTTTTTTCAATATGAGCGCAAGACCAGTCAACAACCCCCACTTAATGAGCGATGCTGATATGAAGTGGGGGCTTGCAAGAATCAGAAATGAGGAATGCAAGCCCAGTTGATTAGCCTAAGTCAGGAGTTAGTGACTGACTACGTTAGGAAGGAATACATAGGCACTTCAGAATGCAAGTATAAAGCCACTAAGCTAAAGCCTGGTAGACGTAGTATCAGAAAACAACGCTACCCATTTCAACCTAGAGATACAGTTATCTTTAATGGTAAGAAATATTTAGTTTCAGGTGTTCAAAACTATGGAGCTTATATCAAGCTTCAAGGTTTGCAAAAACCTGTTAAAATTTCTAACGTTAAACTCATATATTATGGTAATGGTTTTAGAGTTACTTAAGAATTTGACTACGAAAGTAGTCAGGCAAATTCATCCCCCACTTACTCGCTTCGCTTCCTTGAAGTGGGGGTCTTCTTTGCCCAAGATGATAAACTAAGAATTGCTAATTTTAAGCAACCAAATTCTTTTATATACGATAAGTAATAATTACTAAATGACTATTGAGTCAAATAATTTTATGCAAAATATGGAGATAAAGTGTTAAACCTTAAATATTTCTTAAAACTAATTTTGTCATTTTTGATAATAATGACCCCTCTTGTAGTTGCTAAAGCAACAACTTTAAGAGTTAACTATGATGTTGGATTTGGCAACAATATAAGCGTTAGAGGAAATAAAACACCGTTTTCTTGGTCTAAAGGAGTAAATGCAACTTGGACAAATCCTAATGTTTGGGTTTATTCTTGGCCTGATTCAGTTGGTGATGTAGAAATAAAACCTATGATTAATGATATTACTTGGTCAATAGGCGCAAATTATAAGGTTCGTGCAGGTTCAACAGTAAATATTTATCCTTTCTTTAAAAACACTAAAGGGAGTTTTTCAACCGTAACCAATTTTTATTCACCACAATTTGGAAATAGTAGAACCTTGCTTGTTTATTTGCCTCCTAGTTATAACGAAAATTACGCTAAGAAATATCCTGTTATATATATGCATGATGGACAAAATATTTTTAATGCATCAACTTCATTTGGAGGGGTTGAGTGGAAAGTAGATGAAAACATCAATAGTTTAGTTACTAGCGGAACAATGGATGAAGTAATAGTTGTAGGTATTTATAATACAGGAGCAAATCGAACTTTTGAATATACTCCTTGCTGTGATTCTGAGTATGGTGGTGGTGGTGCTGATTATTATCAAACTTTTCTTATAAATACAGTTAAACCTTTCATTGATACAAATTTTAGGACACTTCCAACTAAAGAAAATACAGCAATTATGGGTTCTTCTTTAGGCGGGCTAGTTTCTTTTTATATAGCCTATAACCGCCCAGATATTTTCTCAAAAGCAGGCTGTCTATCTAGTTCCTTTTGGTGGAATAATCTTAATTTAGTTCACACTGTAGAAGCTTCTATTAGTCATCCTAGCGTTAAATTTTATATAGATGCAGGAACTAACAATGATGGTTTAGTTAATACTACAGCTATGAGAAATGCTTTAGTAACAGATAATTACATTCAAGGTAACGATCTTTATTACTATGTTGCAGATGGTGGATCACATAGCGAGTATTCTTGGTCTCAAAGAATTTATATACCACTACAATATATGTTTCCTTTTGGAAGCACTGTTTACTAGCTAAAATACTGTCAACATATTTCTATATTTCTAAACAAACCAAGATAGTGGTGCAAAAAATATACTTAATGATTATTCATATTATTCATAAACTAAGCAGTTAATTGTTGAACAATTAACTGCTTAGTTTTTCTCTAGCTTGTAACTCTAAAGGTAACAATGCATTATAAATAAAAGTGTTCAATGGAGTTGCTACTGATGATTGCTGGCCAAGTCTGACAACCGCTCCATTCCAAGACTCAAGCTCAGATAGCTTTCCATTAGTAATATCTCTTTGTAAAGATGTTGTTGCATCAGGAGCTAAAGAATCTATAAAAGCTAAAGATTTCTCAACAATCCCATCAGACAAAACAATTCCACGATTTTGAGCAATGGCTAAAACTTCTTTCATGCTTTGTTCTAACATCAATCTAGTTCCTGCTAGTTTGCGAATTACTCCTATTGGGCATCTTGTGACTGTTCCCACTCCTCCAAAAGAAACTACAAATAAAAATTTTTCCCATAATGCTACATTTATATCTGGAGCTATTGTTGCTGTTATTTTTGCTCTTTCAAAAACTTCTTTTAATTGCTCTGTACGTTTACTAGCACTCTTATCTAATTCACCAAATAAAATAGAATGAATTTGCCCAATACTACGAATATAGCCTGGCTTAACAACCCAACTTAATGACTTACACAACCCACCCAAAACATGTTTTTCTCCTAACACTAAACTTAATTCTTTCGCTGCTTCTACACCATTTTGTAAAGGAAGCACAAAAGTATTTGAACCAATCATACTTTTTATCTTGTGGGCAACCTCTGTTACTTGCCATGCTTTTACTCCAACTATCACCAAGTCAGCTTTTGCTACTTTTTTAGGATCATCTGTAGCTTGAACTTTAGCAAGAACTGTTTCGCCTTGGTCAGTCTCAATGTTTAAGCCATTTTGTTGTATAGCTTCTAAGTGCTCACCTCTTGCAATAAAAACAACATCTTCTCCTGCTAGTGCTAGTTGCGCACCAAAATAACCTCCTACTCCCCCTGTTCCATATATCACTATTTTCATCTATTTTTCCTTTTTTATCATTACTCATCAAATATTAAAGCTATTTATTACTAACCTCAACAACACTCATCCCTACAATCACCCACAATGGGATATAAATAATTAACTTCTGTTGGTTAACAAATTGGTTGTGTTGTCATAAAGTTGCTGGTCTAGTTTTAAAATTTATAAATTTATAAATTTATTAAATTAACGCCCAGCCCAGAGATAAATCACCAGCTTCTCGCTCAGCGATAAAAAAAACACTCTGGCGATATGATTTGAGTAAATGAAATAGATTAGCTATCTAATTCATTGTTATTGGGTTACATTGAGTCTAAAGAAGTTAAGCTTTAGAAAAGACAGCCTAAAAAGTAGTTAACAGTTTAGGTTAAATTAAAAAGCTTGTTTTTAGGTTAAGCCCTGTTGTTTTAGCTTATTTTCAGCATCTAAAATTTTTATTTTCAATAAACTGTTAATTGGATTTTGAAAATTGCCGATAACTCTATAAAAAGCCAAGGAGATTCTTATGCCCAAATTTTTTATTTTTCTCACTACGATTTTGTTTTGTTTTAATTTAGGAGGGATTTCTAATAATCCTACTAAAAGTAATAACTCTTTAATCCCTATAGTATCAGCAGCACAAAATCCAGATCTTGATTTTACTATCGTAAATAAAACAGGCTATGACATTAAAGCACTATATATTGGTGCAAGTAATACTGGAGATTGGACTAATGATGATGAAGTGTTGAAGGGAAAACCATTCAAGAATGGGGCTAGCTTGGAAATTGAGTTTCACCCTAAAGCTACTGCAACAAAATGGGATATCATGGTAGCTTGGGCAGATGGCTCTGGAAATGAGGAATGGACGGATCTTAAGCTAACCCAAATTGAGAAAGTAACTTTAGTCTACGATAAAGATGATGATAAAACTTCTGCTATCATAGAATAAACTATAACGCTTTAATGGTCATTTATCATGAGGGCACTTTGGCCACCAAAAAACCTAGTAACTCTATAGCTATTGGCTTGATTTTTCAAAGGTTTTGTGGAAGGTTAAAATATAAACTTCCCTTTAGGTAGCCAAATAGGTGACCCTCATTTATCTAAATCATTTAAAAATCAACTAATTACTAATCATTAGTCTGCCAATATTCATCTAAAGCCTGGGGGCCAGCAACAATACCTGCAATATCTGGATCTTCTGTCTCTAGGCTCCTGTCAACCTTAACATTGCTAGCCTTTGCCTCTAATCGTTGAGCTTGTTTAGCTACTTGTTTTTCTTGTCGCTTACGTTCTTTTTGTCGCTTCTGGAAATTATCTGCCATTTCTAATTAATACCTCTACTTTATCTTTATTTCTCAAATTTCGAGTTTTGAGTTTTGACTTTTAGTTTGATAACAACATTAACAGACTTCTACTGGACTGGTCATCACACAATTGCTAATTGCTAATTAATAATTGCTAAAAAGCCTTCCTGCTCTATTTGGCTGTGATTAACTATCAGTCTAGCTACAAATTAGCCTACAATCCAACCACATGCAAAAAATTATTTGCGTTTAACCATAAAATTAGCTAGAATCTGGCAGTAAAATTAAGTAAAACGAATTGGTCAATAAGCGAAAGTAACTAAAACAGCTAAAAGTAAGTTAAAATAAGTAAAACAGACCAATTAAACTATCAACCCTTAGAGAACTGCAATCAAAAACTTCTGATGTTGAATATCTTGGAAAACTGGCAATGCTGCAATAGAGAAAGTGAAAGCGAACCTACTCCAATTCCATCAACTTCCTTTTGGTATCTACACTAAACTTTAATGAATCAGTTCCTATCAACCTTATGAAAGGTATTTTTAATTTATGAAACTATACGTAGGCAATCTAGCTTTTTCCACTACTGAAGGGGATCTATCAGCATTATTTTCCGAAGTAGGAACAGTACAATCACTAAGACTAATGACAGACAGAGACACAGGCCAATCTCGCGGTTTTGCCTTTGTTGAGCTATCTGATCGTAGCGAAGGTGAACAGGCTATCTCTAAATTTAATGGCCAAATGCTTAATGGTCGAGACATCAAAGTCAACGAAGCCAAACCTCAAGAAGATCGTCGCGGTGGTGGCGGCGGTGGTGGCAGTCGAGGTGGTTATGGTGGCGGCGGTGGTGGCAATCGTGGCGGTGGCAGTGGTTATGGTGGTGGTAGAGGTGGTGGCGGTGGTCGCTACTAGGAAGTCAATTGTATTATTTCTATGATTTTCCTTTGACAAACCACTTTGCCATTTGTTAATTAAATGGCATGGATTAAGCTTAAAAAGCTAAATGGTAAGTAATAGAAAAGTAGTCACAACGTTGTGACTACTTTTTTGTTTTCTCTGTATCTTTTCTCTGTACCAAAACTTAAACAAAACTATTAGAATTCCAGCAAGTTAGTAGTTCTTATGATAGTAAACCAGTAGTTTTTACGCGTCACATAATAGGAATACTGTAAACTTTAGCGGAGAAGTGGTTTTATGAGCAAATATGTTTTTTTGAGTGTGTTATTTTCCCTTTTCTTAATTTCTTTTTTTCCTGAAAACAATATTTTTTTTCCTGAAAAATATTTTAACATAATCTCAAAAGCTACTGGACAAAGCACTTTACGCATAAAACAACGCAACCCTGTAGTTAATGAAGGAAACCGCATTAAACTTTCTGTAATAGATAATAATGGAAACACAATAAATGATGGGGTTATGTGGCAATCAGGAAGTCCAGATATTGCAACTATTGAGCTAACTACTGGAGAAATACTTGGAGTAAAAAGTGGGTTTGCAACTATTACAGCAACACAAAATGGACAAAGTTTTTCGGTTTTCCTAACTGTATCTAAAGTACGTAAAGCAAATGGTTCCAAAGTTCCTGGTGATAATAAAACTGATAATGCAGGAAGCCTCTACATTAGTAGCCCTACTCAAAACATAATATTAAAAGCAGAAAACTCCTTAAATTCAACAATTAAAACTTTTGCTGGTACGTCTAGAGTAGCAGGAAACCGCAATGGTTTAGCTAAGGAAGCATTATTTGCAGGCCCAACAGCTATAGGCGTAGATAACAGCGCAACTGGTGGGCTTTATATAGCAGATACACTTAATCATAGCATTAGGAAAATTAGTTTTAATAATCAAGTTGAGACAATTGCAGGAAAAAGCACTCCAGGAACTAATGTTTTTGCTAGTGATGGAAAGATTGACCTAGAAAAGCTTTTACTAAATAGCCCAAGAGGAGTAGTTACAGATAATGGTGGAAATTTTTTTGTAGCAGACACAGACAACCATGCCATTTATTATGTAGATATTACAAAACGTAAGGTAAATATTATTGCTGGTGAACCAGGTAAAAGTGGTAAAGAAAATGGACTAGGACGTAGTGCTAGGTTTAAGCGTCCTTCAGCAATGGCACTTAGCACAGATGGTAGACTTTTAACTGTTGCAGATGAAGATAATAACCGTGTTCGTCTTATTGATATTTCTCGAAATGATAAAAATGAATTAATAGGCAATGTTTCTACACTAGGAGTAGCGACTTCATCCCAAGGTTTAATGGATAGAACATTAAATAAAGTAGAAAATGAAATTTTCTTTGACAACCCTCAATCAGTTAGCCTTGATGGATTGGGTAATATTTATGTTGTTGATAATAAAAGTGTCCAACTAGTTACACGCGCATTTGGACAAATGCCAGAGGTTGTTGAACTTGCTCAACCAAAAGTAACTTTTGGTAAGGCTGTTAGCGTTAACATAAAAGGCACAGAAGCTTTTGTATTAGATACTGATGCTAGTGAGTCAGAAGCATTAAAGGTTGTTTCTGTTGGTGCTCCAGAAATACTTAAAGTAGAACCAGATATAATAAATGTTGGTCAAACTACAGAAATAACAATAACAGGTAAGAACTTTTCTCCAGAAAGCCAAATTGTTTTTGGTGGGCAATCACTTCCATTTACTAGTATTAAAGCAGAAGAAATCAAAGTACAACTACCAACACAAAACTTACCTGGACGAATAACGCTTTCTATTTTGACTCGCGGAGGGCTTGCCCAAAAGGAAATAAATTCAGTTTCTAAACCAGTAAATTTATTAGCATCTGGTGAAATTACTACAATTGCTGGAGGTTCAATTTTTTTAGGTAATGGCGGAGCCGCAGAGCTTGCAAACCTTGGCTCTCCAATTAAAACCATAGTTGATAGCTCTGGAAACCTATTTATTTCTGATAGGGGTACAAGAACTATTAGACGCGTAGACAAACAAACCAAGGTTATTACCACTGTTGCTGGTGGAGGTGATATTACTGCTGATGGTGTTTTAGCCACTACTGCTTTGATAAGACCTAGTAGCATTGCTATAAGTAAATCTGGAGATCTTTTTATTGTAGATTCAGGTGTAATAATTAAAAAAGTTAATATGCTTACAGGTATCATTACTACTATTGCAGGGAATGCTGGTAAAGGTTCTGTAGGAGATGGTGGGCCTGCTATAGATGCTAGCTTTAGCGGTATTTCAGATATTGCTTTTGACCTACAAGGTAATCTTTTGGTACTTGAAGCAAATCTTTTACGACTAATAGATGCTAACACAGGGGTCATTAATACTATAGCAGGTACTGGTCAGAGTGAATTTAAGGGCGACAATTGGCCAGCCATTAATGCTAGTTTTGTATTTGCAATCTCACTAGCAGTAGATAGTAAAGGCAATATTTTTATCGGAGATTTTTTAAGTAATCGTGTTCGTCAAATTAATAAAAAAGGCATTATTACTACTGTTGCAGGAGATGGTCAAAGACAGGAGACTTCTAGCCCTCAAGAGCGAGATGGTAAAAAAGCCACAAGTGTTTCTCTATTTTTGCCTTCCAATATAGCAGTTGACTTAAAAGGAAACCTTTTTATTCAAGATCAAGGAAGCTTAAAGAACTCTACAAGTGTTATCTCTAGAGTTGATTTAGGCAAAAAAACAATTACTACCCAAAAAATAAATGGTAAAGAATCTAGTGAGCAAACAGTAAAACTTCAAGATTCTAAAATTAGTACAGATGGGCTAGGTAACCTATTTTTTACCAGTACTGCTTTTAATGTTTTTCAGCTAAATATTAAATCAGAAATAGCTGTTAAAGTAGCTGGTAACACAAAGTTTAATTTTTTTGGAGATGAAGGCTTGGCTATATTTGCTGCTCTTGGGGATATTGCTGATGTTGTTGCTGACCAATCAGGGACTATCTATATAGCAGATTTTATAAATGGTCGAGTTAGGCGAATAAATTCATCTACAAATATTATTAGTAGTTTTGTTGGAAAAGATGGTGCTAAAGCTTTAGAAAATAGCCCAGTAGTAGCAGAGAGCGTGTCTATTTTGCCTAGAGCTTTGGCTATTAGAGCAAACAACCTGCTTATAACAGAGCTTCAAAATAGTACTTGGTTTATTCGTCAGGTAGATTTAAGCACAAACATTATTACTACTGTTGCTGGTAATAACATTGGGACTTTTTCAGATGGTAAGCCTGCTTTAGAAACAAATTTTAATTCTATTGGGGCTATAACTACTGATCAGGAAAATAATATTTACCTTTTGGATGGCAATAGAATACGGCAAATAGATGCTAAAACCTCTATCGTTACTACCCTTGGTACTGTAAATTTCTCAGGTCTTACTCCTAATAATTTAGTTGTAGATAAAAATGGAAGTATTTTTGTGTCTCTTTTAGGTAATCTTAATGGTAGTGCGAATATTGGTGGAGCAGTCCTTCAGTTTGATATAAAGACTAAAGCGTTTTCACTTCTTGCTGGAGGGAATGGTGTTTTGTTTGAAGGCGATAGAGGTTTAGCTGTTGATGCTAGCCTAGGATATGTTGAAAGCATAGCTTTAGACCTAACAGGTAATCTTTTTATTGGTGCTTATACTCCTTTAATCAATGGGCAAGGAGTCTTTAAGAAACTTCCTAGGGTTTGGAAAGTTGATAGGGAAACAAAACTTATTAGAAATTTTATTAGTAGTAAAGACGGGATTTATAGCGGGGATGGTGGAGCAATAATTGATGCTAGTTTAGCTGATTGTTCAAAAGTTTTTGTTGATCAAAAAGGTAATCTTTTTATTCGTAACAGAGACTCTTTAGCTCAATCTATTCGCGTGGTTAAACTTCCTGAGTAATACTTTTATAAACTAAGAGCTTTTATCATAGCTTTATTTCTTGGAGGCTTTATAAAGAATGACACCAGAAGAATTTCGCCTTTATGGGCATCAAATTATTGATTGGATTGCTGACTACAGAAAAACGTTAGCTCAAGAGCGAGTAATGTCAATGGTAAAACCTGGAGCTATTAGTAAACAACTCCCTAGTTTGCCACCAAATGAAGCAGAGGATTTTCAACAAATTTTATCTGATCTACAAGAAATAATTTTACCTGGAATTACTCATTGGAACCACCCTAGTTTTTTTGCCTACTTCCCTTCTAATGCTACATTGGTTTCAGTACTAGGAGAGCTATTTAGTGCTGGTTTAGGTGTTCAAGGCATGAGTTGGCAAACTAGCCCTGCTGCAACTGAGCTAGAAGAAGTTGTTATGAACTGGTTAAGAGAAATGGTTGGTTTATCAAAAAATTTTGTAGGAGTCATTCAAGACACAGCTTCTACTGCAACATTAGTCGCGCTACTTTCTGCTCGTGAACGCACTACAAACTATGGTCAAAATCATGGTGGATTACAAACCGAGACATCACCGCTAGTTGTTTATACTTCAGAGCAAAGTCATAGCTCAGTTACCAAAGCTGCATTACTTGCAGGGTTTGGTAAGGATAATGTGCGTTTAATTGAAACTGACTCAGAGTTAGCATTGCGTTTGGATTTGCTAGAAAAGGCTATTCAAGAAGATATTTCCGCTGGGTTAAAACCTTGCGCTGTTGTTGGGACGGTTGGCACAACTAATAGTGCTGCTGTTGATCCTATTGCTGGTTTAGCCAAATTAGCCAAAGAGTATAACTTATGGTTGCATGTAGATGCGGCAATGGCTGGTAGTGCAATGCTCTTGCCCGAATATCGTGTGATGTGGGAAGGAGTGGAACTTGCAGACTCAGTGCTTTTTAACCCTCACAAATGGTTAGGTGTAGCTTTTGATTGTACAGCTTATTTTGTACAAGACAGTCAGCACTTAATTAGAGTAATGTCTACTAATCCTGCTTATTTACAAACTAATGTAGACAATGAAGTAAACAATTATCGTGACTGGGGAATACAACTAGGACGGCGGTTTCGTGCCTTAAAGCTTTGGTTTTTAATTCGTGAACAAGGCGTTTTGGGATTACAAGCTCGTATTAGACGCGACTTAGAAAATACAAAATGGCTAAAAGAACAGATTGAAGCTACTTCCAGATGGGAAATAGTTGCTCCTGTGTTATTTCAGACAATTTGTGTAAGACATATTCCTAGTACTGATATGTCTGAAGCAGACCTTGCTCATCACAACCTAGCTTGGGCAAAAGCTATTAATGAGTCAGGTAAAGCCTATCTAACGCCCTCTATTGTAAAGGGTAAGCAAATTGTACGTGTTTCCATAGGCGTAGAAGCTACCACTAGAACAGAAGTTGAGCAACTTTGGCAATTAATGCAGGAAATGATTAATACTAATAAAAAACCGCCTATCTACTAACGTTAAAACACAGTAGCTTGTGGTGGGTTTAAGAATTGTTCTGAATAAAAGACTATATCTATACACTTGAAACAAGTAATTTTGTATGTATTTTATAGTATAATCAAGAGTTATGGTAGATCCTGTTACAATAGGTTACATGTAAAAAATATATGAATCCCAACTAAAAAATAAAAAGTTTTAACTTAAGTCTTAACTAAACTAACTAGAGGTTGGCCAAAAAAGAGTTAAAACCCTAGTTATACAGTTTTTATAAGACAAAAATTAAGGTAAAAGTAAAACTATTGTTATATTAAAAAAGTTTTAAGTCTATCTTTAGGAATAGCAGTTGCTGAGGGGGAATAAGAAAAAATAAAGAAATCACTTAAAATGCTAAATAACAAAAAAACAAAGATGGAAAATTATATGGAACTAACAGATAGCAAAATCATTGAACAAACACTTAATGGAGAAATTGAAGCTTTTAATACGTTAGTTCGTCGATGGGAACGCCAAATTTATGCTTTAGCTTTTCGTATCTTAAAGCGCGATGACCTAGCACATGATATTTGTCAGGAAACCTTTATGTCAGCTTATCAAAACCTGAGCAAGTTTCGTGGTGAAGCAAAATTTTCTTCTTGGCTCTATCGCATTGCATTTAATTATTGTAATACGCGCTTACGTTCATATGGAAATAATGAGCTTTCTTTAGAACAACAGCTAGAAGATAAAGGCTTTGAACCAGCAACAAATAGCGAACATATTAACGACAGCTTACAGCGTAAGCAAGTTGCAGGTTTAGTAAAAAGAGCGCTAGCTGGTTTGCCACCAGAAATGCAACAAGTAATAATAATGAAAGAATATCAAGAGCTAAAATTCCATGAAATAGCTGAAATTCTTAATCTCCCAATAAGTACAGTAAAAACCAGAGTCTATACTGGATTAGAACAATTAAAACATCGGTTAAATCACTTAAAAGATATTTTATAAAATACAAGCGAATGTAACAGCTTGGTTGGATAAATCCAGAACAAATTTTTACCCTTCTGATTTTTGTTTCTTATTTTTTTGTTTTTTGACCCTACAAATCCGCAAAAGTTAAACCCTCTTAAAACCTTTTCTAAAATTATCTAACTCATTTTCCTGATTGCTTTATCAGACACTTACTCACTTAAACAAAGCCAAAAAACTAAGATTATGTTTGCAAAATAAGGTTTAAAAAGTATCAGTATTTTATATATTTTTCATAAAATCTTAACAAAAAATATATAAAATACTAGTACAATATTTGTATTTATTTTGTTTAAAAATTACTGTACATACTAAATAAAACATATTGTATTCAAACACTTACTTTAAGTTCTATTACAGTAAACATTAAAAAAACATTAAAAAAACATTAAAGTTTATTTTATTTATTATTTATTAAAATATAATTTTATTTATTAATAACTTCTTTACATAAAATAAACAACAAATTGCCATTAGGTAACTCAAGGAGAAGAAATGCAAAACACAAAAGGTTTTAGTCTCCTAGAAATATTGATTGTCACTGTAATTATAATAATTTTGTCTGCTGCCTCTGTGCTCTACCTTTTACCTCAACGTCGTCAAACTAAATCAGATGATGCAGCACGCGCAGTGTTTAACACTATGCGACAAGCTAGAATACTCTCTATTACTAGAAGGTTATACTATGCAGTAGTAATTAACACTAGCGAAACAGAGCAGTCTGCAACGTTAAATAATTCTACTTTAGGCTTAAAGTTTCCTGGTAATAGCGTTTCTCTAGTAAATATGGGGCTACTCTCAACTCAAAATGATGAAAAAGTACAAAATGTTATTATTTACCCCAAATCTGTAATGATAAATCCAAGTACTTCTTCTGATTATCCTATTCCTGCTACTTCAGCTTTTCCTGCTTTAGAAGCAAGTTTTACACCAGCTATTTTCTCTAGTAATTTGTTTGTTTGTTATTTTGATCCTAGTGGTAGAGCGCTAGATAGTGCGCAAGAAAATGGCAATCAAATTTATCGTTTATTTTATTTTTGTCCCCAAGCAGAAAAGGTTAATGGAACTGGCCCAAATACTTTAAGCACCAATACAGTTCAAGCTTTAACCCGTTCTATCAGCCTTTATGGTGCAAGTGGTGGAGTAAATTTTTGGCGATATGAACAAAATGCTTGGAAAACAAGCCGCCAATAAATTAATAGGAGTATTTTATGGCAAAACAGGACAAAGGGTTTTCACTCATTGAAATAATTATTGCAATAATCATTATGGCTACTGGTTTGGTTGCTTTAGCAGGTTTACTAGTCGTAGGTGTTACTTTGCCACAAAGGGCGCGTCAGCAAGAAGTCGCTAAACAACTAGCCAATGAAATAATGGAAAGTATTATTTTTGCTAAAGAATCTAATCCTTCAGGGTTTAATACTTTTAATGCAATAAATTATGGCATAAACCATGCTGAAGGACGTTTTGTTGCTTCTACTTCTAATCTAAATATTACTAAAATGCTTACTGCTGGGCCAGATGGGGTTTATGGTACTTGTGATGATGGGCAAACAGGAACTAGTTTTGTTGACTGTGCTGGAATACCAGCAGGCAGCTTAGGGACTAGCGTACTTAGTCTTACTATTGATCCCGGTAAAGACGGTGACTATTCAACTACTAGTGGTGTAAATATCAACAAAGTACAGCCACTACTTAATTATTCACGCCAAATAGTTATTACAGATTTAACTCCTCCTCCAGTAAGTGCTAAAGAAGTAGAAGTGACGGTTTTTTACCAAACCCCACTAGGTGCTCAAGAAAAAATAGTTTTAATTTGCCGTCTGACTAATTTTAAGACTTTATAATTTTATTAAGGAGGGCTAAATGAGTAAAAGCAAAGAATTAGGGTTTAGTTTAGTAGAACTATTAGTTGGAGTAGCGTTACTACTAATAATCCTTGCCCCATTACTATCTTTTATGAAGTCTGCCCAAGGATTACGTGCAACTTCTTATCGTTTAACAGATGTTGAGCAAAATGCTCGTGCTGCTTTACTTTTAATTGGTAGAGATTTGCAAAATGCTGGGTATAACTTTCCTCCCAAAATAGATTTAGCTGGAGGCTCAAACCTAGTATCGCCACTACTTGGAACAAGTGGAACAGCAATTAACAACCTCTATCCTATTATTCCTGGTAATAATGTTAATCAAGTAGACACAACAAATTCTATTAATGGTGCTGTAGTTCAAAACCTCACAGACCAAATCACATTAGTCTACACTAATCAAAATTTTAATAATGGGCTTCCTCTAGTTGGAAAAGTTAATGCTGCTGGTACACAATTTACTTTACTTGCAGGAAATACTTTTAGTGCTCAAAGTATCCTTTATGTAGGAGATTACTGTGTTCTTAACACTGGACAAAATAATGCAATAGGAATAGTAAATGCTAATACTACTAGTGGTGGAACTGTAATTAATTTTTCTGGTGGAGCAGCATTAAACACTCTTGATCCACAAGTAGTTAACAGAGTAGTTACACTCTATAGTTTTTATTTTGTTACTTATTTTGTTGATTCCAAAGGCAATTTAATTCGCCGCGAGCATTTATCGCCCCCACATACTAGCGCAGTAGGCCACACTACTTTTACTACTCTAAGCCTTTCTCCACAAACTACTACATATAGTTGTGGTACAGGTAATACTTGTTACTTTGACAATATTATTGCTACTGGAGTAGAAGACTTGCAATTTAGTTACTTGTTAACAGAAAGAAAATTGACTACTGGTGGAGCATTTTTAACTACTGGCCCAGTAAGTGATCCAGGTTTTTATGGGTCTACAGCTAATCAAGGTGTTCAATCCACAGAGTATCGTATGTTGGACATTCGCCGTGTAAACGTTTCTATCAAAGTTCGTGCTCAAGAACGTGATACCAAAATTAAAGATCCTTATAACAATAAAATGGGTTACCTCTATAGATTTGCTCTAGATGGTAGCTACAACACAAGAAATTTTTATGGTTCTAACTATAAGCCTATAACACCATAATTTCATCAGGAGTGCATATGAGAAAACAAAAAGCTTTGCTAAGGAAAATATTTAACAAAATCAGAAAACTTCGTAGACATGAACGAGGTTCTGCTTTAGTAATAGTGGCATTAATATTAGCATTGTTGACCATTTATGTTAGTGCCTCTCTGATGAATGCAACCTCTGATGCTGTGAGTTCTAATTTTGAAGTAGCAAAAAAGAAAGCTTTTTTTTCTGCTTACTCAAAATTAGAGCAAATGACAGGTGATTTTAGTAATCTATTTCTTACTTCTTTGTCACCAAGCTATGATTCAATGTGTCGAGTTGTAGTTAAGACACCTACAGATCTTAATGGGTTTGACTTAAAAGTACCAAAGGTTGATTGTCCACCTAATAGCCCTTGTACATCACTTACTGGGGATGATCCAACAAAAAAATATATCATTGGAACAAATCTTTTTGACTTAGGCTGGGAAGGTGATCCTCCACCAGCTAGTGGGTTTTGCCTAGTAGATGTTTGTCATCCTAATGCCCCTACACTCTGTGGCTATCCTTTAAGACCTACTAATGCTGTTACTATCCCTAGAGGAGATTATGCTGGACTACAAGGGTTTGCTAGGCGTTTTCGTATGGTTGCCACAGCTAAAGCACAAAGCTCTGCTGGGGCTGACATACAAGTGACACGAGACTTTAATAATTATTTAATCCCTGCTTTCCAATTTGGCATTTTTAGTGATACAGACTTTGAGCTTTATATTCCTCCTGTTTGGACTTTTGGCGGTTGGGTACATACCAATGGTAATTTCTATGCCACTGGTGATAATACTGGTGGGACAGCTAGAAATGTTTTCCGTCAGTATGCTTTTGATAATACTGGGACAATGGTCAATACAGCAGCTAGAATTACTATTGCTAAACATATGATTATTGGTAAAGAAAAAAGCGGTGCTGATGGTGATAGTAATGGTGTTGCAGACTATATACGCGTTTATACAAGTGATACAGCTTTCACAGATATTACAGTAGGCACCTCTACAGCTGGAGCAAGAAATGCCGGTAGTTCTACTAGCTGTGGCACAATCCTTACTTCTGAAGACACTCCAGATGCAAATTGTACTGGTAACACTAATTTCCCAACTCCAGTTAAAGTTGGTGTACGTCCATTAAAGCTACCAATTCAAAACCTACTAGGACTTAATGCTATTGAAATTATCAAGCGTGGTCTACCTAGTGATTTTGCTCCTGCTATTGCTTCACCTCTGATTGCTGCACGTTATTACTATAAGCCTGGTATTCGGGTTACTTTAGCTGATTATCAAAACCAACTTCCTCGCCAAGTAAAACCTGGTGATAACCCAGCATCTGGAACTGGCCCGTTTGGTGGTATTCAATTGGATGGCCCTGATCCTTGGCTAGCAGAAAATTCTGGTACAGGAACTACTAACTTAGTTAGAACAGGTACAGATCCTAGTAATGATCCAAACTGGTATTATATGAAAGATGACCCAAGTGATGCTAATACAACAATTAAAAATTATAAATGGCCTATCCCTCGCGGCTATCAGCCTAAAGTAAAAGCACCTGTTGCTGGTCAAGAACCTCGTCCTACAGGAGCAAGGGTTAATGGGGCAAGAATTCATGGCTGGATTAAAGTAGAACTAGTAAAAGCCAATGGCCAAACCTATGATGTTACTGAAGAATTTCTTAACTTAGGCGTAACAATTCCTTTCCAAGCAGACACAGCATCAGCAACCTTTTACTACCCTCGTTCAACCAGTACTGCTAGTACAGTATTTCCACCTGTTTTACCTTTAGACATGTCTACAGGGCAAAAAGCAGGCCCTTACTCTGATGAACATTCTATTCTTCACTTACAACGAATGACAGTTCCTTATAGAAGAAATGTAATTGAAGGGCCAGCAGGAAGCACAGACCAATTAGCAGACCTAGATGATGCTACTGCATTTGGAGCAACTCTAGATAATGTTACAACTCAAACTGCTTTTGATTATTATTCAAGTATGGCCTTAGGGCGTTACAACACCAATAGCTTACAAATGTTTGGTATTAGAGATGACGAAGACAAAAGACCTTGTGCTAGTTGTCCTAGCGGTGCAACAACAGTTGGTCGTAAGGCTTTTGTCACTCGCTATGCCTCTACTATTACTGCTAATGATACTGGTGCAAATACTAACCCTGCTCCTTATGCTGAACCTCAACCTGATCCAGGTGGCTACTATACACATGCTCTTCGAGCCACTGTGCCAGTAAAAACCCCTATTAAAGCTGAAATTGATTTTACTAGTGTTGCTGCAAATAATAGACCTGGCTCAGAAATTAGTAATTTTTATACCCCTACAGTTAATGCTACTTTTATTAGTGGCTTGAACTACACTACAGGATTTGCCTTAAGTGAGAATGTAAACTTACCCAAAAAGAAAGATGATAAAGTTCTTGATATTAAGAATAAAAATTTTTTAGGAGAAACTACCTGGCGAATTAAGCTTAATAGTACTACAGAGTTTGGGTTAGTCCCTTTTCCAATAAATATTTATGATTCTCGTGAAGGGCTACCACATCAAGCTGATACAGGGTTAACTTATGCTAGTCGTAGAAGCCCTCTTCCAGGGCTTAACTCAGATGCTGTTAATAAACCAGGAGTAATGAACTTACTAGAAGTAGATATGGGCAACCTTGGCCGCTTCTTAAAAGGTGATTTTGACAACCTCTTTTCTCAAATGGGTAATACCCCTTATAGACTAGATACTGGAACACCTCTTAAAGCAGCAACAGCATTAACAGACTTTTCTGACTTAATTCACGAAAATATTAAAATCAACCAAGATAATGGTTGGGTTATTTATCTCTCAGACCGTCGTGGTGATGAGCCTCTAGTTTCCACTAATACAAACTTAAAACCTGGTACATACCCATCTGTACCTAATAGTGGGACTGTAGAAAATGTTTATAGCAATCCAAATAGTGTAATTGGTGATGGTGCTTACCATCGTGAAAATGTTATTTGGACTGGAAGCGGAAATATCACTGCTGCTGGTGAGCGAGCAGAAGGCTTAAATGTAAAAACAGATGTAGGTAGCACTAAATATGGGTGTGATAACAGCACTAGCCCAATAAAATCTGATAACCAAGACACAGGTAAATCTCCTCAAGATTCTAATAATGACTGCTTTATTGCGAGTGAAGATGGTAGAGGAACTGGTGCTCTAAACTATAGTGAAACAGCAAGTTACAGTGATATGTTTACTGATGACCAAGCTGTAGTAGGATGGCCTTCAGCAAACCTAGCTTATAACCCTCTTATTAATGCTGTTACTAGTAGACTTGGTAACTTAGTAGCAATGACAAAAGTTGGTACTGTGTCAAAACAGTCTTGGAGTTATAAACCACCTGTTTCTTATAGAGATACTGCAAGTGATCAAAAAGTAGAATTATTTAGACGTGCACTAAGGCTTGTTAATGCTAGTAATTTATTTCCAACAGGCCCAGCTAATAATACTATTTGCGGAACAGTAAAATTAGGTATCTCTATTGCAACAGAAAACCCTGTTTATGTTTTTGGTAACTTTAATGCTCCTGCTGGCAAAAATCAGGGCGTTGTGATAGATGAAGACTCAAACCCAGGAATTAATGGTGCTCAAGGTACTCCTACTTCTTTAGCTAACTATAATGGACAAGATTTTGCTACTTGTGGCAATAACTGTCATGTACCTGCTTCTATTGTCTCAGATGCCTTAACTATGCTCTCAGGGCCTAATGTTGGTACAGG
>JAHFUF010000207.1 GCA_023265235.1 Blastocatellia bacterium | reverse complement strand
TTTTTGCAATAGCCTCTTCTGCTTGCTCTTTGTAGTTTTTTAGATAAGCAAGGCTTTGTGCTAGTATAGATTGCTCTTGATTGATTCTTTCCTGTAGTGCCTTCTGATCATACTCAAGTTTTAATAGTTTAGCTTCTAGTTTGGAAAGCTCTATTTCACTACTATAATTTACTATTGTGGTAATAGCTTGTCCTGCTATTACAGTCTCTTGATCTTTAACCAATAGCTTGTCTACTATGCCTGAGTAAGGAAATGTTACAGGTATACTTTTATTAGGTAATAGGGAAAATCTACAGTCTGTTACTAGTTTTTCAGGCCACTTCATCAATAACAACCCCAAAACAATAAAAACACTAGCCAAAAGTGAAGTAGCACGTATGCGTAGCGGTAGATTAGTTTTTTTACTTACTGCTAGCTTGGCTATTTGATAACAAGCTTTTGGGAAAGAGAAGCAAGCACCAAGTACAGCCCTATAGAATCTACTTATTAACAATGGGGCGAAAATAATTGTAAAGAAACTAATTCTACCCAGTAAAAGATTATTAATGATAATAAATAGGAAAAGTATTGGAAGAACTCTAATTAATAGCAAAGACAAACTACCATAAATTAAATAGAGTATTTTTTGGCCTAGAGATAATACCTGTTTTGGTAGTTCAGTACCATAAAGCCACCATTTAGATATATTAGACACATAAGTAACAGCTTGTGATTGTAAGTTATATTCATCTAGTAAATTAGTCAGGATATAATAACCATCTAATTTGATTAATGGAATAAGGTTTATTACTGTTGAAGCAGTAGCACTAAAGAACCCTATGTAACATAGGTCTGAAATAATTGTATGAGTAGTAAATACTAAAGCACCAACAGCAGCTATGGTAGCAATAAGAAACTGTGTGTAAAGCCCTGCTAACAAAGCATAAACTCTATGCCGTTTATTTTTGAACAAATATATATCACTTATATTGCAATAGGCACCTGGAAGAACAAGTCCAAAAACTATTACTCCAACATCAGTAACACGTCCTCCATAATGTTTACACGTTATCCCATGACCAATTTCATGCAAAGAGACCACTATTAAAAAACAAATGTAATTAAAAAGAAACCCATATTCTTTCAGTATTCTATGGCCATGGTTATAAAATTCATTATATTGGCTTGACACTGTAAGCATAACTAGTGTCATTAATACTAAGGATGTAATTACAAAAGTTTTGGTGAAAACCCAAGGTAGTAAATTATTTACTTTGGTAAAAAAATGATCTGGGTTAGTAAGTCGAAAAGTTTTTGTATCCATTATATTTAATGGATTATTGTAATTGTTTGGTGGTTTCTTTTTTAGTTTTGTATCATCAACACCGTCTATTAACCCAATAGAATCAAGTTTGGTGATGATTTGTGTTAATTGTGCTGGTTTTACATTTAAGTTCATTTGCTCTTTGATGGTTTGACAGATTTCTTTTAAGGTACGACTACCATCAATTAGCAGGATAATATCTCTTTCCCGCTTTCCAGCCTTAAAGTAACGATTAGAACGAGTATCCTTAAACCAAAATGCAGAAAGTCCTTTTTCTGGTTGCTCTACAATATCAATATGTTGGTGTAACCTTGGAGGATAATGATAAAAAATCAAATCTAAGTTTAATGGTGTTATATCAATAGTTGTATGAATACCAGATTGTGTAAATGGTGCAGGTCTTATAACTGCATTTGGGTGGTGAGATCGCTCAATTGTAAAGGTTTGAGGTAGTAACTCTACTAGCTCACCATAAACAAGTAAAATACTACTTTCTGTGCTAGGAATATCCTTGGCATTCACCAAACAAGACCATTGTTTGATTTCGGTTATAAGTAATTCTATTTTGTCACAAAGAGTAGATAGCCCTAATGTATTAGCTGCACATGAAATATCCATTAAAGCGCAACATGCTGTTTGGCTTTCCGAAATGGTTGCCTTTTTTTCTTCTAGGTTGATTATAAAAACCTTTGCTGGTTCAACATAAACAGCCGCCATTTCAGCAAACAACACTCTTAGGGTTGTTTCATCATAAGTAACTTGAGTAGTTATAGAAGAATCTTTTTCAAAAGATTGCTCAAGAGGTGAGAAAAATATCTCCTCAAACACTTCATCAAGATTAGTGACAAGTTGGCCATAAAAGGTCTCTGTAAATTTGTATTCATCCAATGGTGTTGGTAAGGATGAATTGTCTTTTTGGTAATTAGATAATTGATTCATATACTACTTATAACTGAATAATTATGCGTACATATTAAGAACTAATTTTTATTTTGAAAAAATAGCTTTTTAGTTTATTAGCAAGTAAAGCTTAAAAAAAACTACTTTTTGTTATTGACACATTGTACTAGTAAGTAATATATATACAAAGCACAAACTTCAATCCAAGTTTGTCTTTTATACTCTTTAACGAGTAAGCTTTTCTTATCCTACATAAGATAGCTAAATATTTCGTCTAAAATAAAACCAATCTAACGAAAGTTTGACGTATGTTATACTAAAACTTTCTGGATTAATGCCCTAGTAAGCTTTATTGTTAATTGATTAAATTCTCCTTACAAACAAGGGAAATTTTTTTCTAAAAAATAGATCCTAAAGAACTTAATCAAAATTTAATCAATAAAGTAAAAATCTCAAACCTTTTGCTTTGTTTGCTCTTTTATCTGCACCTTAAACCGTGGTATATCCAGAGCATTTTTGTAAAACGATTCAAGGTAAAAAGACTTACGCTTATATGAAAATACTCCAAGACTTGTGCTTTTGGTTGAATTTGTAGTTAAATTTTTTGTTTTTAGAGCTAGAAAGCATATTACCTTTGATGTAATTATACATAGGAAATTTTAATTTAATAAAAAGAGGAAAAATTATGGAAAATAAAAACACAAATGTAGATTCATTAACCAATATATCTAATGACGATCTGGATTTCAATATTGAAGAAGTAGAACAAGTAGTTGCTCCTCAAATAGACTTAGGTGAGCAAGATTTTAATGGTGTTAGTTGTAGTCGTAAGCAGTGGTGTTGCTAAATTCTCTACTAACAAGGTTTTAACTCCTACTGGAGTTTTGAAAATTCGCCCCCACCTAATCAGACAAGTTGTTTTGATGTGGGGGCTTATTCTAAGGGTTTTTGGTCTTTTTAGCTTTCGTTTTGTGTCTCGTTAAATCTATTAATAAAATTAGGAGAACGTTAATGGGAAATAAAAATGCGGAAGTAAATTCGTTAAGTAATATATCTAGCGATGAGCTAGATTTAGATTTTAACATTGAAGAAGTAGAACAAGTAATTGCACCTCAAGTAGGCGATGACTCTAGAGATGATTTGAGTGTTACTGAGAGCCGTAGAATCTGGTGCTGCTAAACGCTGACTAGCAAAATGTTGCTTACCTAGCCTTTGCCAAATATCTATGAAGTCAACGACCCCCACTTAAAAATCTTATAAATTTTTTGAAGTGGGGGCTTGCAAGAGTCGAAAGATGATTGTAAGCCCAGTTGATTAGCCTAAGCCAGCAGGTAGTAACTGGCTACGTTAAGAAGGAATATATAGGCACTTCAGAATGCTCCACAAGTTCTGAACCCTGCGGTAAGTGTTTAAACATCTCTAAGGGTAGGAGAAGTGATGCTTACATACAAACCCTTCTTAACTTTGGCTATGTGGGTCTACTCTATAGTTATGAAAGTAATTATGGAGCCTTACCTCTAACGAGGTTTTTAACTCCTAACGGAGTTTTGAAAATTCATCTCCCACTTACTGGCTTCGCTTCCTTGAAGTGGGGGTCTTCTTTTCACAAGATGATAAACTAGGGGCTATTTGTTTATACCTTGCTGGTTATGTTTTACCCATCTGCATTAACTTGTTAAGAGTGATTCCATTTAAAATTAATATAGAATTACATCAGCCCCTACTGTCACTAGTAGAATAATACTTAAGGTTGCATTAGCGGTAAAAAACGCTGCATCTAACCGAGACAAATCTTGGGCTGAAACCATACTATGTTGACGAACCAAAAGAATTGCTGAGAGTAAAACCCCTATTGCCCCTACCCATTTTAGGTTTGCTACAAAGAAAAATATTACTAAAAGCACAAACATTGTTAAGTGAAAAAAGCGTGCTACCCAAAGCGAGCGCTCAATTCCAAGTTTTTGTGGAATTGAGTAAAGTTTAGACTCTTTGTCAAATTCATAATCTTGACAAGCATAAACAATATCAAACCCTGATGTCCATAACATTACTATGGCAGAAAGCAAGATTGGAATAGCGTGAAACCCTCCTGTTATGGCAATCCAAGCACCTGTAGGAGCAATTGCTAAACACCAACCTAGCACCAAATGAGAAAATGAGGTAAATCTTTTTGTATAGGAATAAAAAAGCACTGAACCAAGTGCAATAGGTGAAAGAATTAAGGTAAGTCGGTTAAGTTGTGCGGAAGAAAACAAAAATAGCGCGCTAGAAACAATCGTAAATATCAAAACAAAACGACTAGAAAGTAGTCCTGCTGGAATTGCACGGCTTTTAGTGCGTGGGTTGGCTGCGTCAAAGGTTTGATCTACAAGTCTATTAAAAGCCATTGCAGCAGATCTTGCTCCTACCATACACATACTAATCCAAAAAAGTTTTTCTAATGAGGGAATTCCTTTGGCTGCAAGTACTGCGCCTAGGATAGCAAAAGGGAGGGCAAACAAAGTATGTTCAATTTTAATCATTTCTAAAGTGACTTTTAGGTTTTTTAACATAGGTTTCTGCTTTACTATTTGTTATGTTTTTGTTTGGCTATGAAGTTAAATTAAAATTATAAAGTAAATATTTGGGGAGTTGTAGGTCGAATGGAATATAAAGAACTACATCGTTGGGATGTATCGCCAAAAGAGGCTGTGGAGATCCAAAAAAGTTTGCGAGATCAAGTAAAAATACAAAAACTTTCTAGTACCGTTAGGTATATTGCTGGCGCAGATATGTCTTTTGAAAGGTTTTCTAATATTGTCTATGCAGGGTTTGTAGTTATTGATATAAAAACCCTAGAAATTGTTGCTTCATCAACCATAGTCACAGAAGCCAAGTTTCCTTATATTTCTGGGTTATTTTCCTTTCGTGAAGTCCCACCTCTTTTAGAGGCTTGGAAAAAACTGGAGGTAGAACCAGATGTGGTTGTTCTAGATGGTCAAGGTATTGCTCATCCACGTCGCTTTGGGCTAGCTTCACATATAGGGTTACTTATAGAAAAACCCACTATAGGTTGTGCAAAAACTCTTTTGGTTGGGAAGTTTCATGATTTGCCAATATATACTGATAGTACTGTACCCCTTATGGATAGAGGAGAACAAGTTGGACTAGCACTAAGAACAAAAAATAAGGTAAAACCTGTCTATATTTCTGTTGGCCATTTAATAGATTTGGACGATGCGCTTAAAGTAATAAAAAGTACTATAGGAGGTTATCGTATTCCTATGCCAACCCGTGAAGCTCATTTATTAGTAAATAAAGCCAGAGTAGAAGCAGGTGCTTTAATAGATACAAAAGGCGATTATAAAGAGTAAATAGCAAATAAAAAACCATAGAGATTTAATCTCTATGGTTTAGCGGAAAAACAGAAAATCTTAAAAGATTAAAACTTTAATTTTTAATCTTAGCTCCAGTAATAACAAAGTTTCCTTTTGGCTCAACTACTTGACCAGAAACTTCATCTTTAATCCAAGCTTTTACTTCGTAACTTCCTGGTGTTAGATCAGTTACAGGGATCATTCGTCCTAAAGTGATTTGTTGGCCATTACCATCTAGATCAACAGTCTTAACTTTACCATCTTCTTTAATACGTCTTACTTCTTTGCCATCTTTTGAGATAATATATTCGGCTGTAATCTTGGGTCTTAGCTCAGCTTGATCGATTTGGACATTATAAGCTTGGACATAAACCCCAATGGGTTGACCTTGCTTAAATTCTTGGGAAACGTTTGGACGAACTTTGTTTGGCCCAAAAATAAATGCTCCAGCCGCAACTCTACCATTTAGTGATTCAACTAAATCTGCTACAACTAAAGTACTAGATTGTAGCTTATCGCTAGTGTATTTAGGTACTTCAAACCCTTCATGAAGAATACCTGTATGACCACTAACAACATCTTTAACTACAATATCAACTTTGTAACGCCCTGGTTCAAGAATAACATTTTTTTGATAAACAGAACTGCGTTTAACTTCTTGTGACAACTCATCTTCTCGGCAGCGAGATTCTATTATATCTTCAAAAAGTCCAGCTTTTCGACCAGATAAAGCAGTAATGCGAGCGTGAACATTTAATGTGCCTTGAGAAACCCCACCAATATTTTTGTAAGAAACATCAGAATTGTTTATTTGTAAGGTAAAAGAACTTACTACAGAGGTTTCATTTACACGCAAAAAGTGAACCCTCATATCAAAGGGTAGGATATCAAATTGAATAGTTGGTTCGCTTGTTCTTGCTTGTAGGTCTTTAAATTTAACCGAAGGAGGTTTACTTAAGTTAGCAAGTAATTGTAATTTTTCAAATGGGCTGTCTTGAACTCTACGACCATAAGGTAATTTATCGCGATTGCCAGGACTAAAAGCTGTGCGATCTTGTTTTCTAGATAAACCAATTTCTTCAAAGAAATTTAGACCTGCATTAGGCACATGAAGCAAAGCGTCTTTTTCGTCTGGGCTACGAGCAATACGATATTCCCCAGTACTAGAAGGATCAACAAACTCTATCTCAATACCATTACCTACACCATCTAAATAGCGATAGAACCAGATTTCAAAAGGATAGGTAGAAGTTTGACCACCACCTTCATAAAATGGACGCTCATATGGGCCACCGGCTGGATGAGATTCTACTTCATCTGCTGGGCCAAAGGTGATGTAAATACGGCCACGATCGGTCTTCCATCCAGGGATACCAGAAGCATAATGCTCATTGGCATAAGCAATACGGCGATAGTATTCTTCGCGATATTCATTTTCTGGTGTGTCAGGATCTGGATCACGTCTTAGCCAGAACTGTTCAATAAACTGTTCGCGTTCTTCATCAGTTTGTAGTTTTTTAAATGCTTGTCTTTCTTCTGAAGTAATAATATAAAGGACATCGTTGTCTAACCAACGTTGATAAACTTTGCCAGCATCTTCTTGTTTGCGTTCTTTCTTTTTACGGGATTTATTACCTTCTTGACCCGCATACATTGGAGGGACAGACTGCCAAAAAATCATTAAGGCTAATATTAATAAGGAGAGCGATTTAGCTAAAGATTTTCCTTTAAGCATATATAAATTTATAACCTCCTAGCTCGGAAGCGTTATGTGAGCTATTTTGAGAAATGATATGGGTGAAAGTTTATCTAATTTTCCCTAGATAAACAAGATATTAAATCTAGTATTACCCTAATTTATGCTGCTTCTGGCTCATCATCTGTTGTACGAGGTTTACCAACTAGCCAGGCTATACCAATGCTGAGAACATAAAGTCCCATCATTGGAACGGCGAAAACCATCATATTAGGAACGTCAGTAGTTGGTGAAAGTACGGCAGCAAGAATAAAAATAACTAAAACTGAATGTCTCCAGAATCTAAGCATAAAGGTGTGAGTCATTAACCCTAAGCGAGCTAAAAAGTAAACTATTGTAGGTATTTGAAAAACTAGTCCTAACCCTAGAATAATGGTAATAATTAAGTCAAAATATTCGTTGACTTCGATTAGTGGTTGAAAGTTTTGTGACACACTAAGTAGAAAATCTACTGCTCTAGGAAAGGCAACATAATAAGCAAAGGATGCTCCTAAAAAGAAAAAGACTGTTGCCATTGCAACAAAAGGCCAAACATATTTTTTCTCATGCTCATAAAGACCAGGAGCGATAAATGACCA
>JAHFUF010000206.1 GCA_023265235.1 Blastocatellia bacterium | reverse complement strand
GATACCAATGGTAGAACATTGGGTTATGATTGTTTCCTTTCATAACAAATATATACGCAACCTCGCGTCGCAAACCCTCAACCTGACCATTTGACCATTCTAGGGTCATAGCATTAAAAACGGCATCTTTATCT
Source organism: Blastocatellia bacterium (assembly GCA_023265235.1). Taxonomy (GTDB): domain Bacteria; phylum Acidobacteriota; class Blastocatellia; order Chloracidobacteriales; family JADJPF01; genus JADJPF01. The sequence goes on along the minus strand of JAHFUF010000206.1, from coordinate 7,765 downwards.
CGCTCTATGCCAGATGCAAAATTCTTTAAGTCAATTAAGCCACTGATTTTGGCTTTTTCCAGCCAGCTATCAAGAAGCCCTCCTTGACGCTTACGCAACATTTCTATAAACTCTATACCTAATCGTCTTGCTTTTGTTATTTCACTAGAAATATTACATAGCTTTTCTACGAAATTTTGATGTTCAATCTTTTTTTCCTCAGTCTTTTCTTTTGATAAACCTAACAACCAGAATGAAGTTTGTTTTGGTGATGGTGCTTTGACAACAGTTTTAGCTACTTTTGATTCTAAATTCAGTGGTGAAAGTTTTTTCCAATCTGTTAAAAATTTTCTCACTAGGCTAAAAGAACCAACAAAACCTTGCTCCTTTATCTCTTCCCATAGTTTTTTGCTGTTATTTACTCCTGCTTGCAATCTTTGGCTTAAATATGAGACAAACTTATCTATCATACTATGGCGCTGTGGGTTTGCTCTCTCAGGAAATATATCTGTTTTAAGAAATGTTCTTACAGTTCTTCTGCCTATATTTAAGTACCGGGCAATCGCTCTTCCACTCATTGCCTGCTCAGAAAGTTCTTTGATTTGCTCATAACGCTCTAATCGTCGTTCTCGACTCTCATCACTTAGTTGTTTTTGCCTTTCTCTAGAGTTTTGAGATTTTTGTTCTGTCACTTTTACTTCTGTCTCTGTCACTTCTGCTAATAATGCTTTATTGATTTGTTCTACATCTATATCATTTTCTCTGGGTGCATTTTGGCCTGTTTGTTTTTCAACAACCTTATTGTCAGTTTCAATCTCAGGTGTTTTAGCATTATTAAGCTCAGTTTGAGCCACAATTGCTTCGGTTATTACTTTCAACTCTTTATAATGACTACTCAAGGTTCGTTCAACTGCTTCTCTTACATTTTCCACTAAGTGAAATCGGTCTGCTACATGTATGGCATTTGGCGCACCTTGTCTTGCTCCATCAGCATAAATTTGCCCGCGGTCTCGACTTATTATCTCTACTCCTGGATGGTCTTTGAGCCACTGGGCAAAACTTTCTGCGCTTCTGTCTGGTAATACATCCACTCGTTGATGTTTTTCTAAATCTATTAATATTGTTCCATATCTTTGCCCTTTCTTAAATGAGAACTCATCTACTCCCAATACTTTAGGTGTTACCGCTTTAGGTACTACTGCTCTACGTATTTGCCTTAGCATTGTATCTGGGCTTACTTTCATTGCCATTGAATTGGCCGTTCTCGCTCCTGATTCTCCTCCTTCTGCTTTTGCTATTATACTTAATGTTTTTTCCATCCTATCAGTTTTTCTCCTATACGGTTCTACCAGTTTAGGAAATCTTTCTGCAAAGATTTTTCTTTTACATCTTACGTTAATACAAAAGAATCTTCTCACTTGTAGCATTAATATTAGCATTATGGTTGCTAACGGCAGGTCTGCTACTGTCCTTATATATTGGCTTTGCACTTTTGTACTTTCTTCCCCGCACTCTGGGCAAGCCGATTTTTCTTTTACACTTTCTACTATTGCTTCTATATATTCCTTGTTCTCCTCATTTTTTTCTATTCCAACATCTTCTATTTCTAACCCCATCCCTCTAAATAAAATACTTAAGCTTAGCATACTTTTTCTTAGTCCCCCTTCTTTGGCATTATTTTGTAACTTATTCTATACTAAGCTTTTCTTTTTTCAGCGAGATTGCGCAAGAACCACTTTTAAACGCTCGTTGACAAGTCAATCAATTCGTAGTTGGATAGCTCACTTAGAGCATGGGGATACTTGGCGATTACGTGAACAGATATTTGATAAATTAATTTTTGTACAAGATAAAAAGCTAATTAATACAACTAATTAATATAGCTTAAGTTTTTACCTTGAAAGAGGTAGATTTGGGACATGTCACTCCGGGTCTTGCGTGGTGGTTCGTATAACAACAATGCTAACAACTGTCGTTCTGCCAACCGCAACAGGAACGCGCCGGACAAACGTAACAACAACAACGGGTTCCGGGTTGTTATGTCTGCGCTGTCTCTTTACCTATCAGAACTAGTAAATGGGAATTTACTGGGAGAATAACCAAAGAGTCCAGAACATGCTCCAGTGATAAGAGCAATCTTATCCAAAAACAAAACGATGTAAGTAGTTTGGTAAGTGGCAACACTGAAAAATTACTTACATTACCCAAAACAAAATGATGTTGATTACTCAAATGTAACAACATCTACGTAACCCACTCAGCACAACATCTGCGGTGGTTATTATGGCGGCAGTGGTCGCTACTAATCTACCATTATTTGAGATAATAAATTAGAGAATAGATTAGCTTTTACCTTTAGCCATAATGTCATTAAACACATCAAGGTCAAATGGTACATCCTCTCTGATACAAGCTTCTTTAACATCATAAGAAAAATCAGAGATAGAGCGACTAGAACCAATATAACTATGGCTTATCCTATCAATGATTTTTTCTAATGCCTTTTTACGTTGAGTGCGGTTTTGTTGAGGTGGTTTGATACTAGCCAATATTTCTTTAACAAAGTAGGCTAGAGAATTAGGACGATTAATTGCTCTTTGGTTTGCTAATCTAATTGCTACTTCTATTTTATCAATAGGAATACCTTTGATTTTTGTGTAGTTCTCGCTATCTGCTTTTGTCCAAGAATTTCCTGTGATTTTCTGATAAATCATCATCGCTGCTTTTTCATGTTCCGTTTGATTATTTTGATGATGATCTTTTTTTATATAATCATCATCATGATCTTCTTTATTGGTACCCTTTTGGGTATCAGTTACTTTTTTAGAACTAGTTCCTTTTTGATACCAGTTAGTATTAGGTTGGCCTAACAATTCACCTGTCCTAATAACACGATATTCAGTATAACCTTTTGGCCCCAAATTAACGATTTGGATAATTTCAAGTAGCTTTTTACTAACAAGACCTTGCTTAGCTGCCCTAACAGCGTTTTTACTCATGCTCAATGTTTCCATAAGGTTATTATCACCAACACGGCATATCTCTTGTCCCCAACCATGGCTTAATCTATAAAGTCTCAAGTAAAGTTTAAACTCACCAGCATCTAGTTCTCGAAATAAATAATCTAGTTCTTGGTGTGGAATTCTAAGAGTTGCAACTGGTGCTTTTTGGGTATCTGTTACCTTTTCGGTACTAGTTATGTTTTTTTGAACTGGTGCTTTTTCAGTACTAGTAACTGGTGCTTTTTCAGTACTAGTAACTGGTGCTTTTTCAGTACTAGTTAGTTGGTTTACTTCGGCACTACTAATATTACCTAGATCAAGTTGATCACTTTTTAGATCAGATTGATCATTTAGATCAGATTTAAGATCAAAATGATCATTTTCTAGAGTAGCTTTAGACTCATCTTGCCCTTTATCAATTATTGGAGGTTGAACCTGCCAAGAATATTTAGGTTGTGTGCGCGCTGGAGGGCGTTCTTTAGCTACACGTTCTTCCCAAGCTGATTCTGTTTTTTTCATAATTTACCTTTTGTGTTTTGAATTTGCTTGGGATTGATAGCTAAACCCTAAAATTTCTTGTACCAAAGAATCTATATCTTGAGCAGCTTTTGAGCTAGGCTCTAACTCAAAAACAGACTGCTGAGCAGCCGTACTTTTGGAAAATGTAGTGGATTTACGAACAATAGTTTTTAATAAATAGTCTTTATAGTGTGTTTCTAAAGCTTTTCTGCTTTGCTGACAAACTGTTTCTAACGCATTAAACGAATTGAGTAATACATAAACATTTTCCAATTCATAAACTAAGTCCTTACGAAATTGTGCTAGGGATTCAAAAAGTAACCTTAATCCATCATAAGAAAAGAAATCTGCCATTACTGGAACAATAAGATCTTGCACAGAAAGTATCGCATTGACATTTAGTAGAGATAAGTTTGGTGGAGCATCAATAACAATTAATTGGTATTTATCTTTGATTGGCTGTAATGCCCTTTGTAAGCGGTATTCTCTAGCATGTCTGCCAAAAAGCGATAGCTCCAAAGGTGAAAGAGTTAAATTAGAAGGAACTATATCCAAAGTAGGTAAAGAAGTATGTTGAATGGCCATATCAATAGGCAAGTCTTCAAGTAGAACATTATAAAGAGTTAATTTAATTTTTTCTGGGTGTAAACCAGCATAGGTAGTGAGATGAGCCTGTGCATCAAGATCTATTAGCAAGGTTTTTATCCCTAGTTTTGCTACTCGGTAAGCATAGTTATAAGAAAGTACGCTTTTACCTACACCGCCTTTTAAGTTCATAAACAATTGTCTTCTTTGAATTGGGAAAGGTGGTGGGATATTAAGTTTTTGACGTGCAATGATTAAATCTTCTGGCGTGTAGTAACGATAAAGTAATTTGCCACTTTGATAGCGTTTAGCTGATGGCAATTTACCTTCTCGCTCATATTGCATCAAGGTTTTTTTGCTTATTCCTAATGCTTCAGCAAATTCATGCGCTAATAGTTTTTCCGCTTCTGTAACCATAAAGTATAGTTTTAATTAAGAATAGTATATAGTTTTGATATAATATAGCAACAAACTATATACCATTGGGTTTATTTTCGTCAATTCTTTAAGTTAACCTCAAAACGATTTAAACCTTTTTCTGCTGACCGCGTAGAAAAACTAAAACTATTTTAGGATTAAACTATGGCTAAAAGGAAAAACGATTTAACCCCCTTAATATCAGAAGCAAAGATTTATGCCAGCATAGAAGAGAAGCACCAAAAACTGATGGAAAGTTTTGAAAGACAAGGGATAAAACTAGAAGATAAGCCCATGGATGAAGTAGAGAAAAACCTACTTTTAACTATGCAACGATTGGGAATGAATTTAGAAGAAAACTCGTCAGTAAAAAAATTGGCACAATATCATGGTGTTTTGCCAGAAAAAAAATAGCTGGCAAGCAATAAAGCAAATTAGAGCGGGTGCTGATTTTATTGATATAATGGAATTTACTGATACTAAAGCTCTAGAAGAAATTAAAACCCTCATTTTAACAGCTTACCAAAAAGCTTGTCCTACATTAATTGAACTAGACTAGCAGCGAAAAAAAATATCCTCCTAATAATCAACAATAATTTACATATGAAACTTGCCGGAAGTTTTTGTAGGTAGACTGTGACATTTCCTTGTGTCCTAACGAATAACATGTCAAAGAAGTTATCTGAAAAGTCTCAAAAAAAGAACTATGACATTAATGATTAACCAAGAAAGGTTTTTAAGTCTTGTTGAGGAAAATAAAAAGATTCTCTATAAAGTCGCTAATGCTTATTGTAAAGAGCCTTATGAGCGTCCTGACCTTATTCAGGAAATTGTTACTCGGCTTTGGCAATCGTTTAATCGTTTTGATAATCGTTGTCAATTTTCTACTTGGATGTATCGAATTGCTATAAATGTGGCTATTTCTTTCTATCGTAGTCAAAGCCGCAATGTAGGCAATACTTTACCAATCAAGGACTTTGTATTAGAAATAGCTGTTGCAGACCAGATGTTGGAACAAGCAGGTGATGATATTAGGTTGATGTATAAACTCATTAATCAATTAGATGAATTAAACCGAATACTCATCATTCTTTACCTAGATGGTTATAGCCAAGATGAAATTGCTGAAATATTAGGAATATCTTCTAGCAATGTTTCCACCAAAATAAACAGGGTAAAACAGAAACTTCAACATGAGTTTAAGTCTATAAGTATTTCAAAATAGGAGATTAATATGAATTTTGATGATATTAAAAATCAATGGTCTGCTTTTGATAAAAAGCTAGATAACAGTATAAAACTAAATACTTTGTTGTTGCGTGAAGTTTCATTAAACAAAACCAACTCTTTTTTAAGACGGCTATCATTGTCTATTTACGTAGAATTGATACTTAGTTTTTTGGTTCTTATGATTTTAGGTAATTTTATGTGGAATAATTTGTACCAAATCAAGTTTCTTGTTCCAGCTATCTCATTGGATCTATTTGTCATTTTTCTGGTTCATTCAGGTGTTCAGCAACTAATAGCGATAAATAGTATAGATTTTGGTGAACCAATAATTACTAACCAAAAGAAACTAGAAAGTCTAAAAGTAAGACGTATTAATGAAACCAAAATGGTCTTTTTATTTTCACCTTTGCTATGGGTTCCATTGCTTATAGTGATAGTTAGAGGAATAACTGGCCTAGATCCTTATTCAATATTTAGTGCCAGTTGGTTAGTTGGCAATCTACTTTTTGGACTAGCCATAATACCTGTAGTTCTTTGGGTATCAAAAAATTATTCACACAAGTTTCAAAGTTCACCATTAGTTCAAGCGTTAATGAATGATATTGCTGGACATAGCTTGAATGAAGCAATAGGTTTTCTTGATAAGCTTTCTGAATTTGAAAAAGAATAAAACTGTTTTGATAATATAAGGTCGTGTTCCAAAAGAACTGGTGATAACAACTAAGCGACTAGAAACCAATAAACTACATAAGGCTGTCAACTTTTTTATAACAGCACCATAAATGATTACTTCTTGGGTTGTTAACTCCAAGAAGTAATCATTTGTAAAACTTTACGCAGATTGTAAAGATTCATTAGGAGAAAGGTTAGAATTAGGTTTGCTAGTTCTGTCACTAAAAATAATAGCATCAAAAGATAAGGTTCCTGGCCCAGTAATGATTGACATTAAGGCTACTGCCAAATAAAGAGCAGCAGGTTCAAAAGACCTTCCACCTTGACTAACAAAAGGATCTCCAGCAGGAAGATGAACGGTTGCTATTGCTACAAACATTGTAGAAGCCAATCCAAGCATTGCTAGTGGAGTTAACAAACCTAAAATAAGTGCTAGCCCTCCGCCAAACTCACTCAACGCAGCTAAAGCTTGTAATATTGCAGGAACAGGAGCATTTTCTCCCATCCAGTTAAATGGATGAACGATTTTATGCCCTCCATGCATCATTATTCCTAATCCAAATACTAATCTAACAATAAGTAGCCCTATTGCTGCTCTTCCACCTACAAAGTTTCCATATATTTTGCTCATTGTTTTACCCTTATTTTAATATCCTTGTTAGGACAATTGTTATAACGATGATATAAATAAAAAAATTAACTAATGTTAGTTCTAACTAACTCTAATAAAGAGATGAGTTGTTGTAACTGCTCTTCACTTAGATGACCAAGGAGCTTTTGATTATGCTCTGTTACTGGTTTATCTAGTGAGTTTAAGGTTTCTAGACCTTCATTAGTAATCTTAACCGTGATAATCCTACGATCACGACTATCTCTATTTCTCAAAATAAAGCCCCTTAATTCAAGTCTATCTAATAAACGAGTAATATCAGGGTCTTTAGTAAGCATTCTTTCACTTATTTCTCTACAAAGCAGTCCATCGCTTCCTGCGCCCCTTAATATACGTAAAACATTATATTGTGTGGCAGTTAAGTCCATTTCTTTGAATAAACTTGATGTCTGCCAAGAAAACACTTCTGCCGTTCGTATAATATTAAGCAATGCTTCTTCTTCCAGAGTTTGAAAAGGTTTATTTTGTTTTAATTCAGTTTGTAGTTTTGATCTCATACTTACAACAATAGTTGTTATAACTATAATTATCAATAAATTTTTAATTATAACAATTGATAAGCCACATTATTGTAACCTATATTCTCAAGTTTCCTTTCTCTATGCCTATTTGAGAACATTTTTGAAAAAATACACTAAGGACTGAAGACAATTGTTTTCTATTTCTTAGTGTATTTTTTTCAATTTACTCC
>JAHFUF010000839.1 GCA_023265235.1 Blastocatellia bacterium | reverse complement strand
CTTAAGAAATCTTCTATTTGTGAAGTTGTAATCCAACCACGTGTTCCTGCAATAGTTCCAACAAAAAGCTGTGGATCAGAAACGCGTATAGAGAATTTACCAAAAGCTCGAAGTTGTACACGGCCTAGTTCAGGGTCTTTTACCAAAATAGGCATTTTTGTACCCCATTTTAAGTTTTGAAATACTTGTCTTCCTACATACATTACAGAACATTGGAAAGGAGATTTACCACCAAAAGGTATACTAATCAAGGTGGTAAGTAGTGGCAAATTGTTAGTGGTTAATGTATGTCGACCAGGGCCAAAAACGTCTAATGCTTTACCATCACGGAAGAAAACAGCTGTTTGGTTTTCTTGGACAATTAGCTGAGCACCCCACTTAATGTCTGTCGCGCCTTGTTCAGGAAAGCGATGAAGTAGAGATTGTCCAGAATTATCAAAATATTGAATGACTTCGATTGCCATGAAAGTTCTCCTTAAAAACTTAGACTATAAAATATTTTCTATTGCTTTGTTGCGCTCACTAAAACGAGCATCTAGGTCATCTAGTGCACTTTCTAAGGTGCTGGTGGCATTTTTCAAACTATCAGCAGTAGTGTTTTCTGCTAAAGAGGAAGCTTTTGCTTTTATTGTATCTATATCTTCTGTTAAGCCTAGGTCAAATTGATAGAGCCTATCTAAGTCTGAGTCCTGTATTTTTACAGTATCAAAAAAGCCGCTATAACCATAGCTAGCATAACGAATTCGGTTAGCTACTTTGTCTACTTTACCATTTGCTCTCTCTATAGGTTTGATTTCTACTAGTCTACCTGTTTCGCTAAGTTCGCGGACTAAACTTGTTAGAGGGTTTTTTAACTTTTCTAATTCTTGTGCTAAATGCTCACGGTGTAATTTATCAACATCGTGCCGTCTTTCTTTTTCTAAGTAACCACCATAACCTGGAATTAAACAGGCTAGTTTTTCTAAACAGCTTTTTCCTGATAAGTTACTCATTAAATTATCCTCCATTTATGAAAATACTTTTGAGGCTACAAAGTACCAACCAAAACGATGCTAGCTTGACATTAAGTTTCAGACATTAGACAAGCTTATAGTCCAAGGTATCTATTTTTCACCAAATAATGCTTTCCAACGGCGTTCACCTTTACCAAAAAGCACATCTACAAATCTAGAGAGCATATTATAGTTTTTGGTATTATTAGGAAACCAGTATAACTCTTTACGCATCCAGCCACGATCTTTAACAATATGTTTGACTTTACTAAAGTTACGTACACCTTCTTTTGAATGAACAGCCCCAAAGCCAGATTCTTTTACGCCAAACCAAGGTGCTTCACAAAAACCAAAAGCATTAGCACCACAGTCATTTATTGCCACAGTCCCAGCTTCAATACGTCTGGCAACACGTTCGGCACGTTCAGGGTTTTGTGACCAAACCCCTGCGGTCAAACCATAAACACTATCATTAGCTAGCTTTATGGCTTCTTCCTCGGTTTTTACTGCCATTATAGGAATAATAGGCCCAAAAGTTTCTTCAGTCATTACTTTCATTGAATGATTAACATTCGTAAGCACTGTAGGGCGATAATAATAGCCAGGAGCTAGGTCTTGATTACGTTCGCCACCAGCTAGGAGCTTTGCGCCTTTGCCTAAAGCATCTTTTACATGATCATCAATAACATCCATCTGACGTGGGAAAATAATTGCTCCTATTTCAACCTCTGGGCCATCCTGTGGGCCTTGACGAAGCTTTTTAACTCGCTCTACTACCATACTAGTAAATTTTTCTACTATAGAGTCCATTACGTAAACACGCTCTACGCTAGCACACATTTGACCTGAATTTACTAGCCCTCCCCACACAGTTGCATCAGCAGCACGTTCTAGGTCAGCATCATCTAAAATAATAAAAGGATCTTTTCCTCCTAGCTCTAGTGCAACAGGGGTAAACCTATCTTTTTGTGCCAGTTCTCGATAAATAGCTCGCCCAGTTCTTACAGAACCAGTGAAGACAATTTTATCAAGGTTAGCACGAACCAAAGCCGCACCTGTTGAGCCATCCCCTTGTAGGACTTGAAAAACGTTTTCTGGCAACCCTGCATCATCAAAGATTTTTTCTGTCATTTCCCCAATGAGTGGAGTTACCTCAGAAGGCTTTAATAACACAGTATTCCCTGCTAGCAGTGCCAGTATCACGTCGCTTAAAAATGCTGTAGGGAAATTCCAAGGAGTAATAACTCCTACAACCCCTAATGGTTCATAGACAAGAGAGCTTTTTTTGTTCTTAAATAAATGTAGTGGATTTTTACGAGGAGCAAGCATTTTTTGTGCTTGTTTACAAAAATATGTCGTGCCATCAATTACCGTAAATACATCAGCTAATAAAGCATCCGCCCTGGTCTTTCCAGTATCTTTACGAATAGTGTCTAGTATATCTTCTCGGCGTTCAACAAATATATTTCTTACTTTTAATAGATAAGGGATGCGTTCTGCTACAGATA